>JAPLFP010000338.1 GCA_026390585.1 Ignavibacteriales bacterium
ATACTCTTATCTCCAGACTAATCTAATCAAGACAAACAACTAACCGACTTTCGTAATCTCAATTTCAGTGTATTGCTGGCGATGGCCACGATGGACCTTGTAGCCTTTCCGCTTTTTCTTTTTGAATACTTCGACTTTTTCATCTTTCACGTGCCCCAGCACCTTTGCCTCGATTGACGCACCGGAGACATACGGAGTGCCGAGCTTGGTCTGATTGTCGTCACCAACCAGCAAGACTTTTTCGAATTTGAGTTTTGAGCCGATTTTCTCTGTAAGAAGAGGGACAAAGAGCTTGTCGGCTTTGGCGACTTTGTACTGCTGGCCAGCAATTTCGACGACCGCGAACATGGTTACCTCTATTCCGTTGCAAGTGGTTTTATTTCAATGGCCTATAATTTACCAAAAACGGGCCTGAAAGTCAACCGTTTTTTCTCACTTTTGCGTCGAAACATGCAGCCTACAGCGGTTCTGATGCAGCGAACTCTTCCTGAAATCTCTTTCGCAATCCGAGCTTTTCCGACGAGGGAAGCAACAACATATCTACAGCACTTTTTGTCAGTTCTCGAAGAGTCGCTTTGTCCCAGCCGTAGGTTATTGCGCAGGCGAGGTATTCATCGGCAAGAGTAGTGTTGAACATGGGCGGATCGTCGCTGTTGATGCTCACGCGTAGCCCGAGATCAAGAAGCTGCGGAAGGCAATGCTCCGCCAGAGAAGGAAAGACACCGAGGCAGATGTTGCTGGTGGGGCAGACCTCAAGGGGGAGCTGTGTCCGGTGCAGGTATTCCACGAGCTTCGGGTCTTCAACTGCCCGCACCCCGTGGCCGATTCTTGCTGGCCCTGCGACCTCGATGGCATTCCATATGCTGGAGGGTCCGTCTGTCTCGCCGGCGTGGAGGACGCAAGGTATACCGTTGTCCCGCATGCGGTTGAATGCGTTTCGGAATTTCTCTGGCGGGTTTCCTTGCTCCGGACCACCGAGTCCGAGCGCAACGACACCGTCGCCAAATCGATCGATGACCCACGTTGACACCTGCTCACCAGCCTCCGGCGCCCGCTCTCGCGGAATGTCGATGATCATTCCCATCCGGATACCCAGTTCCTTCTCTCCCCATTCACGCGCGCGATTGACCGCATCGAGCTGTTCGTGAAATCCAAGCCCACAGTTCACCCATTGATTGTACGGTGTGAATGTTACCTCGCTGTGAAGGATATTCTGCTCAGCCTGACCGAGAAGAAACTCGCGTGCAATGAGCTCGATGTCATCAACCGTTCGCAGGCAACTGGAAATCGTCATGTAGATTTCCACGAAATGGGCAAAATCGCGGAATGTGTACCATTCGCGAATCCCTTCAACCGTCACTGCCGGCAATGAAATGTGATGACGCTCTGCAAGCTTGAGAAGCGTCTTGGGTTGCACCGATCCCTCGAGGTGAACGTGCAACTCAACCTTGGGCATCTGTCGGATGTATTGCTCAATGGATTTCATTCTGGCGGTCTTATTCTCCCGAGGGAGCTGTGACACGCGCGCAATGATACTCTATCATAGTGCTTAAACTGTTTACGTTTGGGAGCCCGATCGACTCCGCAGTGCTCTCAGGCCATTGAGGACTACAAGCAGCGTGGCACCGTCATCAGCAAGAATGGCCTGAGGGCGATGCGGTGGGGAATCTCGGACGAACTCGGGAGTGCTACTTCAGGTATTCCTTCTTTTCCACCTCGGTGAGGATCTCATTCATGCTGCCGCTTCGGAAGCCCTGCAGATCGAGCGTCACATAGACAAATCCTAGTTCTTTCATCTTTCCGACGATCTTCTCGCGGAGAGGAACCTCAAAGAGACGATGGATCTCTTGTGGACTGATTTCAAGACGGGCCGTCCTGTCATCATGATGGCGGACGCGGAAGAATCGAAAACCTAAATCGCGCATGAATGTCTCTGCGGCGTCAACCTTTGTGAGGTTTTCCTTCGTGATCCCTTGCCCGTAGGGAAAACGGGATGAAAGGCATGCAAATGAAGGCTTGTCCCAGGTGGGGATGTTCAGTTCGAAGGCGAGTGCCCGCACATCTGCTTTGTTGAATCCAGCTTCCAGAAGAGGTGACCGGACGCTTTGCTCGCTTTTGGCCTTCATTCCAGGTCGAAAATCACCCAAATCGTCTATGATGGTGCCGTCTGCGGTCCAGTGAATTCCTTCTTCCTTGGCAATGGAATTCAGTTTGCCGAAAAGCTCGGTCTTACAGAAATAACACCGGTCCGGAGGGTTCTCCCGAAATTTCAGATTGTCGGTCTCTTCAGTATTTACGATCCGGTACCGCGAGCCAAAGGAGTCCGCCAACTGAACCGCCTCTTCGAATTCACGCGTCGGGTAGGTCTCCGATCGTCCGATGACGGCGAGAGCCTTGTCCCCAAGTACTTCGGTAGCAACACGTATAAGAAGAGTGCTGTCAATACCTCCGGAGAATCCGATGGCGACGCTTCCCATGTCGTGCAGAATGCTCCGAAGCTGTACATATTTTGACTGTAGCTGCTGGTCAATCATTCAGTATCTATGCGATGTGGTATTGTCGGCGATTCTTCAACTCGTTCTCAATCACCGGGCGGATTTGCTCGACAGGCATCTTTTTCCCAAGCCAGAGTTCAAAGGATTGGGCCCCTTGATGAAGGAACATTTCCAGCCCGCTGATAGTTCTCGCTCCACTTCGTCTGGCGAGGGCAAGAAGCTTGGTCTCAAAAGGGGTGTAAATGAGATCGAACACGATCTGTTTCGAATGAAAGTGCGCCCAATCTCCGATGGGAGAGGCGTGAATCGCAGGAGACATACCAATGGATGTTGAATTGATGATGAGCCGGGCATCTGTGGCCAGATGACTCAATGTGGTCTGGTCGGCGGGGGATGCTTTGAGTGTGATGCCCTTTGCATGAGGCTGAAAATGTCTTACGAGTTCGTTAGCTCGAGAGAGATTCCGGTTGGCTATGACAATCTCTGACGGACTGAATCGCGTAAGAAGTGCATAGGTGATTGCCCGGGATGTTCCTCCAGCGCCGAGCACAAGAATTCTCTCTTTATCAAGTGAGGTCCGATAGGGTTCCAGCGACGCAGCGACTCCATAGACATCGGTGTTGTCTCCGCGCAGTCGGCCGCTCTCGAACAGAATGGTATTCACCGCCCCTACGGCTCTCGCTTCGTCGCTGAGCTCCTGCACCTGCAATGAGACGGACTCTTTGTGAGGGATGGTGACATTCAATCCACAGAAGCCTTTGGTTGCGAAATCTCTTAACGCCTCGGACAGCGATTCGGGTGCTATGTCAAACGAATCGTATGTGCACTCCAGCCCCAGCAAAGAGTACGCGGTGTTGTGCATCAGCGGAGAGAGCGAATGGGCAACTGGATGGCCTATGACCCCGAAGCGTTTCATTGTTGTTTGCTAGTGCCACTTTTAATGAGAGATCTTGTATAGTGCCGTACCTTCGGCATATTCAAAAAGGCGCTAGTGCCGGTTTCCAATGGCAGTACCTTTCTCAAAAACACAATATTTTTTTTGGAAAACGGCACTAGAAATCGAATGGTGTGACTGGCAAGAGCACGTCTTGGATGGGCAGCACTATTTCTTGAGAAGAGGGGCGAAATCGTGATGGGTCTTCAAGTCCGGAAAATCTTTCTTGAATTGCTTCATCATGTCCGGCTCAAGAGAGAATGCTTTCGTGAGAGACTGAACTGCAGCCTTGTGCTCATGAAGCAGGATTTGAATCTTGGCAAGCGTGTAATGCGCCGCCGCAAAGTGGGGAGCTGCCTTCACGCAATTGTTCAGAGCCTCGTGTGCCTCATCAATCTTCCCGAGTTCGAATAGCGTGTCGCCGTAGTCAAACCACGCCTCGGCATCGGTTGCATCGAGCTTCAGAACCATCCGATAGCTCTCGAGGCAATCCTCCACCCTGTCAAGATTGTATTCGGCGTCTCCTTTGGCATGCCATAGCTCGGGATAGTCGGGGTTGATTGAGATGGCCTTCTTGTATTCGATAAGAGCCTTCTTGGGTTGCTCCATGGCATCGTAGCAGCTGCCGCGGCCAAAATACGACTCGTAGTGATTCTCGTCATACTTGATGGCACTGCTGAATGCTGCGATCGCCTCTTTGTACAGTCCCAACTCCTCATAGGCGTTTCCGAGGTTATGCCACGCGGGGATATCCTCGGGCTCGTGCTGCAGCGTCATTTTAAAACAATCGATGGCGTCGTGCAATCGTCCCAAGTTGGCGTAGGCGTTCCCTTTGTTGTACCAGGCCGATGGAAAGTCCTCCTTGATGGCAAGTGCCATGTCGTAGCTCTCGATCGACTTGGTATACTGTTCGAGCCGGTTGAGAACAATTCCACGGTTATACCAGGCATTGTAGTTGTAAGGGTCCCGGTTAATGTGTTCATCGTAGCATTTTGCAGATTCTTCAAGTTTCTCGAGGAAATCATAACAATATCCCAGCTCATACCAGGCATCAGGATGTTCCGGATTCATGTCGAGCATGAGGCGGAAGACGCTGACCGCCTCGTCGAACTTCTCCTGCTTTTCAAGTGTCACCCCCTTATGGAACAGGGCATCCTCGTAAAGGGGTTCGAGCTCAAGAGAAGAATTGAACGACTGCACGGCTTCTTCCACGCGGTTGAGGTTGTCGAGCGTAATACCTCGATTGACGAACACCTCTGGGTCAGTGGGATTGAGCTGCAAGGCTTTGTCATAGCATGTAAGGGCTTCTTCGTAGCGGTAAAGATTGTTCAGAATCATCCCTTTACGTTGCCATGCATCGCCGCTGAAGGGCTCAAAAGAGAGCAATCGGTCCACGAAATGAAGGGCTTCCTCGAATTGCGCATGATCGAAGTAGAATTGAATGATCTCTTCGAGGGCCTCGGTGTTGTTGATGTCCTTTTCGCCGTTCTTCAGTTGTTCCCGAAAACGGCGGAGGTCATCATCTGAGCGGTCGTTGGGCCGTGGAAGGTGCTCATCCTCATCAAAATTGTCGAATCCCGGCATGCCTGTGAGCGCCTTTTTGGAAGAAATGAACGAACAGTGTTGCTATCAATAAAGCAAAAAATGGGTTGGCAGTCAAGGAAAGCGCATGACGAGTGCTTGGCTCTCCGTAAGTCGCTGTGGAATAAGCTTTTTCCGATTGATTTTCGTAAGTTCTTCGGGTATATTTCAATCCTTAAATGTGGCAAAATGGTCGCGGAGAACCTAGAAATCATCAAGAATCGCATCCGGGAGGTTTGCGTCCGATGCGGTAGAAAGCCCGAAGACGTTCTCCTCCTCGGCGTCTCGAAGACGTTTGGAATTGACAAGATCCGGGAGGCGGCTTCTGCAGGTCTTTTTGACATCGGTGAGAACTACACGCAGGAGCTTAGCGAGAAACGCGATTTGTTGAATGACGATCGCGTCAGGTGGCATTTCATCGGCCATCTGCAGACAAACAAAGTCAAATATGTCGCTGAGTATATTCACCTCATTCACTCGGTGGACAACGATCGGGTTGCTGAAGAAATCCAGAGGCGGGCTGAAAAGGTCAACCGGACCATTGATGTCCTCGTGGAAGTCCATACAACAGACGAGGCAACGAAGTTCGGCGTTCTCCCTGAAAAGGCGCTTGAGCTCATCAAACGCATTTCTGCTTTCGACCGGGTGAAGGTCAGGGGATTGATGACGATGGGCCCATTCTCCGATGAGCCTGAAGATTCGCGCCTGTCGTTCCAGCAGCTTGTGGACCTGGGAAAAAGGATCATAAGAGAAGATATCGAAAACGTTGCGATGCAACACCTCTCAATGGGAATGAGCCACGACTTTGAAGTGGCGATCGAAGAAGGCGCGACGATTGTGCGTATCGGTACCAAGGTATTTGGGGAGCGGTCGAAAGCCGCCTAACGGAAGGCACCCCATCTCTGACTTCATAGACGAAAGGTGGAGATGATGATTACACCGCTTGAAATCAAACGGCAGCAGTTCAAAAAGGTCATGCGTGGCTACGACCCGGTGGAGGTCGACACGTTTCTTGACATGCTCTCCCATGAGCTCGAGGAAGTCGTGTCGAAGCACAAAGACGCCAGGGACAAGATCATCGAACTCGAGACTCAACTGAAGGACTACAAGAACATGGAGAAGACCCTTCAGCAGACCCTTCTCCAGGCTCAGGAAACAAGCGGGAAAGAAATCGCGAACTCGCGCAAGGAAGCAACCCTGATCGTGCAGGAATCTGAGTTGAAGGCATCGCAGATAGTGGACAAGGCGAGGAACGATTTCTCGAGAATGAAGGAAGAGATCGCAAACCTCAAGGCGCGCAAGGAAAGCATTCTGAGCAGACTTAAGGTTCTTTTGACATCCGAGATTGATTTGATCAAGGCTCTTGAAATTGACGACGACGCGTCTCAGCAAGATACTTCCAAGGGGACCGGTAAGAGCCATCTTGAGATCGATGAAATTCTGAAGAAGCTATAGACATGGCATTGGAACTCCGAAAACAAATGGATGATGCACTTCGGTTTATTCGGACGAAGACGAGTTCGACGCCTGCCGTTGGAATTATCCTCGGCACGGGTCTCGGCGGACTTGTGCAGGAAATTCACAAGGAGACAGTCATCGACTACAGCGAGATTCCACATTTCCCGGTCTCGACAGTGGAATCGCATCATGGAAAGCTGATCTTCGGCACACTCGCCGGCAAACAGGTCGTCGCCATGCAGGGCCGGTTTCATTTCTACGAAGGGTACACGATGAAGCAGATCACCTTCCCGGTTCGGGTGATGAAACTGCTTGGTGTACAGACGCTGCTCATCTCGAATGCCGCGGGGGCGTTGAATCCGCAATTCAGACGTGGCGAGATCATGTTGATGACGGACCACATCAACCTGTTGGGAGACAATCCGCTCATCGGTCCGAACGACGATTCGCTCGGGCCGCGTTTTCCCGACATGTCGGAGCCGTACAGCAAAGAATTGCTCACGGCAGCCGAAACGATCGCCCGGGATCTCGGGATCAAAGTCCAAGAGGGAGTCTATGTTGCCATGCCGGGCCCCAATTTGGAGACGAGGTCGGAATACAGATTCTTGCGGAGTGTTGGTGCTGATGCCGTCGGGATGTCGACGGTTCCGGAAGACATCGTCGCTATTCATATGGGAATGAGAGTATTTGGAGTATCGATCATCACGGATGAGTGTTTTCCGGAGACATTGAAACCGGTGACGCTCGAGGAAGTCATCGCCATCGCCAACCAGGCAGAACCGAAGATGACGGCGATTATGAAGGAGTTGGTCGCGAGGATGTGAGTCGCTCGTGCGTTGGCCGACGCCGGATCGCGAGCCTGAATTCGATTGGAGTGACGGCTGTGGGTACGTGAAGTTGGTGTTTTGCTGGTGTTGTTGATATGATGAGTGTGGTAGTTGTGCTCGTGCAGATCTTCTTCGATAAGATCCCTCTTCCGGACAAACTGCTCGGCGACATCCACATCAAAAGAGAATACAGAGAGTTCTCTTTCCCAATCGTGACGAGTTGGGGCCAAGCCTGACGGTCAGCAGTATCGGATGGCTCAAAGTCTGCTTCACCAAGAAGCAATTCCATTTCTGAATTGATAACGTTTGCGGTTAACAGAATGCCGTTCAAGCAGCTTACAGACAAAGTCAACTACCACGTCCTCGAAACAGAAATCCTGAAGTTCTGGGACGAGCGGCACATTTTTGACAAGAGCATCACGACGCGCGAAGGCGGACCGGAGTTCACATTCTACGAGGGCCCTCCAACAGCGAACGGCCGTCCTGGTATTCACCATGTGATGAGTCGCTCGTTGAAGGACCTTGTGTGCCGGTACAAGACCATGCAGGGCTTTCAGGTACACCGCAAAGCAGGTTGGGACACGCATGGGTTACCTGTGGAAATTGAAGTCGAAAAAGCATTGGGCTTCAAGCGCAAGGACCAGATTGTCGATTACGGCATCGCGAAGTTCAACGATGAGTGCAAAAAATCTGTCTGGAAGTACAAAGTCGACTGGGAAGAAATGACCCGAATCATGGGGTACTGGGTCGATCTCAATCATCCCTATGTGACATTCGAGAACAACTACATCGAGTCGATATGGTGGGCACTGAAGCAGTATTTCGACAACGGGATGATCTACAAGGGCTACAAGATCCAGCCGTATTGCCCGCGTTGTGAGACACCGCTTTCTTCGCATGAAGTTTCGCTTGGATACAAAGATGTGAAGGATCCGTCGGTGTATATCAAGATGAAGCTCAAGGGGGAAGAAAACACCTACTTCCTTGTGTGGACGACGACGCCATGGACTCTCATTTCCAACGTTGCTCTTGCCGTTCACAAGAACATCGACTACGTCAAGGTTGAACATCATGGCGAGAAACTCATCCTCGCCGAAGCACGCCTGAATGTTCTTGGGGATGAGTATACGGTTCTCGAGAAGCTCAAAGGCTCCGCTCTTCTGGGGAAGGAATACGAACGCCTGTATTCATTTCATCAGCCCAAGGAACGCGGCTGGTACGTCATTGACGGTGACTTCGTTACAACGGAGGATGGTTCGGGAATTGTTCACATCGCCCCTGCGTATGGCGAAGATGACTACCAGGTCAGTCAGAAACACGGCTTGCCGACAATCCATCCCGTCGACAAATCGGGTGAGTTTGGTCCGGAGGTGACGCAATTCGCCCACAAGTTTGTCAAAGATGCAGATCCGGAGATCATTGCCGATCTCAAGCATCGCAATATCCTCTATAAGAAAGAGACGCACCTCCACAGCTATCCCCATTGCTGGCGTTGCTCCTCGCCGTTGCTCTACTACGCGAGGGAATCGTGGTATATCCGTACGACATCATACGCTCAGCGTATGATTGAGCTCAACGACACTATTCGTTGGATACCTGCGGAGGTTGGATCTGGTCGCTTTGGCAACTGGCTCGGAGAGAACAAGGATTGGGCGTTGTCGCGCGATCGGTTCTGGGGAACGCCATTGCCGATCTGGATCTGCGAAACCTGCGGAAAGCAGAAGTGCATCGGATCTGTGCAAGAGTTCAGACAGGGGAGCAATGTTCCAGATCCTTTGGATCTTCACAAACCTTTCGTCGATGATGTCACGTTCGTTTGCGAGAACTGCAAAGGCACCATGAAGCGAACGCCCGAACTGATCGATGTCTGGTTTGACTCCGGTTCGATGCCGTTTGCCCAGTGGCACTATCCATTCGAGAACAAGGAAACCTTTGAAAACGGATACCCAGCGGACTTTATCTCCGAAGGTATTGATCAAACCAGGGGATGGTTTTACACATTACACTCCATTGGGACATTTCTTTTCGACAAGCCGGCATTCAAGAATGTGCTGGTGAACGAATTGATCCTCGACAAACAGGGTCAAAAGATGTCGAAAACCAAAAAGAACACCGTTGATCCGTTTGAATTAATCAGGAAATACGGAGCCGACCCGACGAGATGGTATCTCGTTGCGAACAGCCCGGTTTGGCGGCCGACATTGTTTGACGAAGAGGGCATTGCGGAAGTTCAACGCAAGTTCTTCAGCACGCTGGTGAACACGTACAAGTTTTTCGCCACGTATGCGAACATCGATCAGTTTGAGTATCGGGAAGAGAGCATCCCGATCGCGGAACGACCCGAGTTCGACCGCTGGATTCTTTCCGAGCTGAACTCACTCATCCGGAACTACAAGCAGTGGATGGATGACTACGACGTGACCCGTGCGGCGCGAGCCGTTAGCGACTTTACCATCGACCAACTCTCGAACTGGTATGTGCGGTGTAATCGCCGCCGGTACTGGAAGAGCGAACAAGGGAAAGACAAATCGGCAGCGTTTCAGACGCTCTACGAATGCCTCACGGCGGTCTCGAAGCTGATGGCTCCCTTTGCTCCGTTCATGGCGGAGGAACTGTACCAGAATCTCGAGGCTGTGGGCAAGCGGGAGAAGTTTGAATCGGTGCACCTTGCAGCGTTGCCGAAGGAAGATGCCAGCGCGATTGTGCGGGAGCTTGAGCAGAGAATGGAGCATGCGATCAAGATCACCGGTATCGTACGTGCCATGCGGATGAAATCGAACCTGAAGGTCCGCCAGCCTCTGAAGAAAATCATCCTGCCGATCTCGAACGAACAAGACCGCGCATCGATTCAGAAAATGGAAGATGTGATTCTTGAAGAGATCAACGTGAAGCGGATCGAATATGTGTCGGATGACTCTGCCATCGTTCGAAAGAAAGCCAAGCCCAATTTTCGCTCGTTGGGGCAGAAATTCGGAAAATCGGTCCAGCCTGTCGCTGCCCGGATCAAGGAGTTCACGTCGCAGGAGGTCAATCAACTTGAGCGTCAGGGAACGATGACGCTCACGGCGAACGGCGTTGAGTACACGATTGCCAGGGAGGATGTGGAGGTCCTTCATGAGGACATCGAAGGTTGGATGGTAGAGAGCGACGGTACGCTCACGGTGGCCCTCGATACCGAGCTCGATGAGGAACTTATCAGCGAGGGGTTTGCCCGGGAATTTGTCAACCGAATTCAGAATATGCGAAAAGAGAGCGGTTTGGAAGTCACAGACCGCATCAAAATCTACTACAAATCAGGCGAACGCCTTGCGAAAGCGTTGGGCCAACTTGCGAAGTATGTGATGCAGGAGACGCTCGCCGTCGACATCTCCTCCGCTCCTCCGCAGGGATTGGTTCTCGTTGACGCAGACATCAACGGAGAGCAAGCGTCGATTGGCATAGAAAAGAGTATTGACTCTTAAGTAGAAACTCTACAAGTTTGCACGTCCTAGGTGATACCCTGTTGACGTCGCATACGATAGGGAAGGGTGACTCAACAGAACGTTTAATGCAGGAGGTTGGATATGGCGAAAAAAATTGTGGCGAAGAAAACTCCGGCCGTGAAGGCGGCAGCCAGAAGCAAAGCGAAGAATGTCCCAAAGGCGAAGGCTGTCCAGGCAAAGGTCGTCAAGGCAAAACCTGCGCCGGTGAAACCGGCCGTTGCCGTAAAAGGGTTTTCGAAGACAGAACTTGCCCGTTTCAAGCAGCTCATCATCGAAAAGAGAAAAGAGATCCTCGAAGAACTCGAGACCCTCAAGGCGAGCATGATGGATGTACAGACCGGAGAGTATGTCACCGAGAATTCCACCTACTCCTTGCATATGGAGCAGGGAACCGACACGATGGAGCGGGAGAAGACGTTCCTGTTCGCATCTCGAGAGGGAAAATTCCTCAACTATCTGGACGACGCGCTGAAACGGATTGAAAAAGGGGAGTATGGGTTCTGTCTCGATTGCGGAAGCCTCATTGACAAAGAGCGGCTTGAAGCCGTTCCACACGCCCAACTCTGTATCAAGTGCAAACTGAAGCGCGGGCGATAGCCTGACAACACCTACCTGAACGAGTTGCAGAGAAGGCTATCGACAATGCGGGTTCTGTACGTAACCGGAATCATCGTCCTCATCGACCAGGCTGCGAAGCTGTTCATCAAGGGTTTCGACATTCCCTTCCTGCATCTGCGCCATCTGGGGATACAGGTCGGAACGACTATCCCGATCATTGGTGCCTTTCTTCACATCACCTTTATCGAGAATCCCGGGATGGCATTCGGCATCGATGTGGGAGGCAAGCTTTTCCTCACCATCTTTTCCATCGTCGCCAGCATCGGCATCTTCATCTATCTCTTCAAGATCCGCCAGGAGGCGCTTGTCATTCGACTGGCCCTTGCCCTTATCCTCGGTGGGGCTATTGGCAACCTGATTGATCGTGTTTTCTATGGTGTGATCTTTGGAGAAGGGTCTCTCTTCTATGGCAAGGTTGTCGATTTCATCGACGTCGATTTCTTCAACATCGATTTTCTCGGCTATCATATCAATCGTTTTCCTGTGTTCAATGTCGCCGATTCTTCGGTCTCTATCGGTGTGGTGATGTTGCTTCTCTTCCACAAGCGATTCACCGCTGCAGAAGATGCAAGCTCACTCGCCACTGAGACGATCCCTCTTCCCAGCGCACCGCACGATCTTCCACTCCCTGCATCGACCGACGGGACAAACCTCAGCAACCGGAGAGAAGGTTCTTAGAACACTTCATCCTCGCATGGCGCTCGCCAAAGATATTGAATCGAAATCCGTGTCGGGCTCCGAACAGTTTGAAAAAGTCCGTATTGTCGTCCCC
>JAPLFP010000377.1 GCA_026390585.1 Ignavibacteriales bacterium
CACCTCTTCCATGGTCAGGCCGCTGTTCAACAGTTCCATGGCCCGTCGTCGCCGTTGCTCCAACGTCTTGGCAGATCCATGTGGTCTCATGCAGCATGTATCGGCGTTTTCCTTACATTACTTTTGCGAAACTCAATAGTAGACTCCGACCCTCAATGCAATCTCACTTCTCAGCTCTTTGACGAAGACGCTGTCGACCAATTCCTTGACGAATCAGACAGTGATAATGGCGTAACCATCTGGTCTGCTCTCAGATCGCTTTCGAGGGGTCAATCCATACGGACAGTTAAGGCGAAGAAGACATATACTGACGGATGTGTCGTGATTCCAGGGGACATAAGGCTCTCGAACTTCGAACAGGATCTTGCTGGGTACTGGAATGACTGCAAGGATGAGAAGTATGCTGCATTTGCTGGAACCGCTGCCTTGAGTCAGTTGGTTACTGATGTTGCTTCGGAAACGTCAGCTCACTTTGTCTTCTATGATGCTGGACCCAACATAGGTCCTCTAAACAGGGTAATACTGCTTGATTGTGACTACTTTATCGTCCCTGGTGCATGTGATCTCTTTTCGGTCAGGGCGTTGAAAACCCTTGGCCAAACGCTCGCTGGCTGGATAAAGACTTGGCGTCGGTACAAGGAAGATGCCCCGGCAGATGCGCCAGTTCTTCAGGGCATGCCACACTATCTCGGATACATCCCACAGAGATTCCGTGTCTATGGCGAAGCAATGACAGATCTCTCATCCAAGTACCGTGCGCGCTTTGAAAAGGCACTTTATGTGGATGTGCTGGCACCTCTCCGGAAGGTGGACGATCATTTGGCGCCGGAAAAAGTTGCGGGTACAAAGCTTGGAGAGGTAAAAGACTTTGCAACGCTTGTCCAGCAATCCCAGAGGCAGGGCACACCTCTTTGGCATGTCTACGGGGGACAGGCATATCAACTTGCCAAAGCGAAGGAAATCTTTTACAGCATCGCGGATGAGGTTTTAAGGGCAACCAGGTAAGGTTCCGTATGCGAGTAACCCTAAGTACAAAAACAAGGAAGCAGATAGACGACGCGGTGGCCGCCTATGAGGCTCGCTACGATGTCTTCTTGAATTTCTCTGCGCGAGTCGGGGATGATTTCCGTCAGAACGCCGAGTTCATGCAGTTGGTACACTCGATTCGCGTGAGAGCTAAGGCTCCGACACATCTTCGTGACAAGCTTAATCGCAGAGCACTCGATGCGGCGGAGGGAGGCGAAGCCTTTGATATAGACAAGAGCAATGTGTTTCAGTGTGTCTCAGATTTAGCAGGCGTTAGGGTTCTTCACATCCATACGACCGAGCTGAAGGAAATATATCCGAAGCTAAAGGAGGTGCTAGCCTACCATGAACATGCTATAGTAGAGAGTATCGCATACACGTGGGACACGGAGAATACAAAGGTATTTAAGGGCCTTGGCATTCCCACTGAGGAGAAGCCGAGCCTTTATACAAGTGTCCACTTTGTTATACGGCCGCACCATGACGATATCAGATGCGAAATACAGGTACGGACACTTGCTGAGGAATTGTGGGGAGAGGTATCACATGAAATCAATTACCCACACCAGACTAACAGTATTGCCTGTACCGAGCAGCTCCTTGCACTTGCGCGTTTTACGTCGGGGTGTACGAGGTTGGTGGACTCACTCTTTGCTTCGCAAGAAGAACACGCCAAATTCGAGAAGCGTATTGGAGATCTGCGGAAAAGGAGAAACGGGGTCAGGAACCGTTTCTAGCCAGAGGCATGGTTTGGGCCTGTTTCGCAAGCATGCTTTCTTCGCTTCGTACGGCCGGGGAATCGTTGCGGCTGGGGGAGTTGGCGGGGAGTTCGTTGAGTCGGCGTGGAAGGGGGCGAAGCTTTGGAGTGCGGCGAGCTCTCGCCGCTTTCACACGTCGCGGAGCGACGACGAACACGGCAAACCGTCCCCCGTCGCCGCCTTGTCGTGCGCCAAGAGCAACACACTTCTATGCTGCGATAACGGCGCAACGAAAACAACAACAGCAACGGCGCAAAAGAAGAAGAAGAAGAAGAAGAAACAGCATCCCGGCGCGCCGGGACAAGTCAAAGCGGCGAGGGCTCGCCGCACTACAAAGGGCAAGCCCCGGCCGAGGCATTCTCCGGTTTGAAACAACGGAAACAACGGGGTCAGGAACCGTTTCCTGCCACAAACGCTAGGTCCACCAACGGAGGAACGGGTTCCTGGCCCTTTCTTCCC
>JAPLFP010000331.1 GCA_026390585.1 Ignavibacteriales bacterium
AAGGAAGAGGTGCTGGCGGCAATTCAGGAAACCCTCTCGAATAATTCTCCCGAATTGGCAACAAAACGCAAGATTATTGCCGGCGAAAATAGCTGGGAGCGGCGCGTTCGCCAGATAGATGAAGTTCTTTCTCGTGTGCCGTAAGACGCTTTTGACTCGTCTATAGGTATAGATCAATCCCATGGGAATTCTCGGGCGTAACTTTCTCCATACGGCTGTCTCAAACTTTGTCCTGAAGTTCGTCGTCGGCATGGTCATCGCCGTCATCACCGGCAATGCTCTCGAACCGGCGGGGCGTGGTGAATACTATCTCATCGTCCTGATCATTACTACGATCACAACCGTTTTGAATTTCGGCGTTCCGAGCACGAACACCTACTTCACGGCGCAGAAGAAATTCAGCCGCGCTCAGCTTACCCGGGCGTCAATCATCCTCACAATTCCGATTAGCATATTGAGCTTTGCGCTCCTTTACGCGATGTACGTGCTGCGCCTCAACTTTCTCTTCCCAGCCGACAAGCTTACCCCCGCCGTTGTTGCCTCGCTGGGCATCATTCCCATTGTCTTCTATATTCAGTTTGCCCAGGGTATCATTGTCGGCGAAAACAGGATTAGTCTGAACAACTACATTTCCCTCTGCAGTCAGGGAGCGCTCGCTCTTACGCTCACCATTCTCTATTTGCTTCACATCCTGACGGTGACAATCGCAATAGGACTCTATGCGGCCAGCTTCCTGCTCGCTCTTGGCATCATCATCTACACTTCGTTCCCCCCCTTGGCTGAAGTTCTTCGCGCACGCCTCCATTGGAGCGAGTACCGGGAGTTGATTGGATTTTCAGCTACAATCCACGTCGGCAATCTGGCGCAGTTTTTCAACTATCGGCTCGATGCGTTCATCGTCAGCTATTTTCTCGGACTCGCGGCTGTCGGTATATACAGTTACTCGAAAACGTTTGCCGAATCCGTATGGCTCCTGTCTGCTTCGATGGCCGCCGTCCTTTTGCCAACACTGGCAGGACAACATGCTCATTCCAAGATGATCGCGGTAAAAGCAGTTGTTGCAACGTTCGCGGTTTCTGTGGCTGCCGGACTTGCTGCATTCCTGGTCGGGCCACCAGTAATAAGGATTCTTCTTCCAAAGTTCGTCGCCTCGATCAACCCGTTTCTCTTCCTTCTCCCCGGTGTGGTTATTTTTTCTCTCACCAATGTCCTCGCAACGTACCTGACGGCCGCTGGCAAACCCGGCTACAATGCCGCTATAGCGTTTATTTCGTTTCTATTCACGGTCATTTTTGATATTTTGTTGATTCCAAGGTATGGTATGTCGGGTGCCGCTTTCGCCTCCGGCATTTCATACACGATGTCGTCGATGATGACCATCGGTGTCTTCTGGCGGGTCTCGAAGATGACAGTACGAGAGTTTTTTGAGATCTTACGGTCGATGTCAACGGATTTCCGGAGTATTGTAACGCGCATGCGTATGCGACTCGGCCCTGGAGATGATCAATCCGGGACCACAGGAACGAAATGAAGAGTTACATCAAAGAGTTTTCCGAGCGACCTCAATATCTCTCCGAACGCCTCTATTTTGAGCGGTTCCATGGAGCATCGGAAGGCCCCATTCTCGAGATCGGTTGCAGCGTCGGCCACCACACGCAGTTTGGCGGGGACCGCAAGATCGGCATCGACTTTGATATTGAAGCCCTTCGCATTGCCCGCGGAAAAGGCTTTACCGTAGCAAACGCGGACGTGCAGTTGGGCCTGCCCTTCAAGGACGGCGCATTCACATCGATCGACTGCCAGCATGTCATCGAACATGTTGAGAATCCCCTTTTCCTGATGCAGGAGTGCCATCGAGTTCTCGGGCCTGTCGGACGGGCTGTCATCGTCACACCCAACGTTCAGTCCATAGGGTTCAGGTTCTATGCCGACTATACGCATATTCGGCCATTTACGAAAACGAGCCTTGAGCGCGTTGCATACGACGCGGGTTTTTCACGCTACACGGTTTTGTATTCCTATACCGGGATTCCTCTGACAAAACTTCTCCATAAGCGCGGATGGCTGTCCATCAAAGGAGCCCTCGCAGTCCAGACATTCTTCTACCAGCTGGGGATGAAAGTGAAGGATACGCTCGTTCTTATCGCAGAGAAGTAAGATGACAGAGAAATCAGAAGCCGGGAAGAAGATCCTTTTCATCACACCATCCGCCAAATCGCCCTTTGTCATCAACGATGCTGCGACTCTTTCGCAACTGTGCCCGACGGAAATCCTCGGCGTCGAGTCGCTTCCATTTCCACGCAAGCTGGTGTTACTCTATAGATTATTCACCAAGCTTTCGAGGAACGAAGTGCGGATGATCGTCATGTTCTTTTCGGTTCCGCTGTATGCGCCTTTTGTTGTGACGACGGCAAAGCTTTTCCGCATCAAGGTCGTTGTGATCACCGGCGGCTACGATACCACGTATGTGCCGGTCATCGATTGGGGAGAAATGAAAACATGGTGGAAGCGGGCGGCTCAACGGTATGCCCTTTCGCGTGTAGATCTTGTGCTCGCATTTTCCGATTTTTCGAAAGCAGATATCCTTAAATACGCGCGGCCCAAACGCATCAGAACCCTCTATTTCGGAGTTGACACGGAGCGTTTCAAGCCTTCAGGGAACAAAGAAGCCCTTGTCCTGACGGTGTGCTTCCAGGTGAATGCCAGCACTCTCATTCAAAAAGGAATTCGGATTATGATCGAGAGTGCTCGTGCCATTCCGGAGGCACAATTTGTCATCAACGGCAAGGTGAGCAACGACGAGGAAATGACCGAAGTCCGCCGAACGGCGCCACCGAACGTGATCTT
>JAPLFP010000215.1 GCA_026390585.1 Ignavibacteriales bacterium
CCCTCAACGCATCGGACGCCGAGGCAAATCGATCCTCTTTCCGCGGCATCATCAGCCGCCGAACAAACGCCAGAAAAGAGGCCGAGATGATCCCGGTGAAACGATCGAGCGATTCTATCTTGAAGTTAAGGATCTTGTTGAGGCATTCTGCGTACGATTCGCCTTGAAACAACTTTTCGCCAGTGACAAGTTCGATGAGGGTAACGCCCAGTGAAAAGAGATCTGACCTCCCATCAACGACCCCTCCACTCACCTGTTCCGGCGACATGAAGGCCGGAGTGCCCAGCACCGTCCCCTCGAGGGTCAGGGTTGTTTCGACCCCGACGCTTGCCAAGCCGAAATCTGCCACCTTCACGACGCCATGCCGATCGATCATGATGTTGGCAGGTTTGATGTCCCGATGCACCACTCCGGCTCGGTGGGCAACAGTCAATGCCGTCAGCACGCTCGCTGCGACCATGCGGGCAAATTGCTCTGATTGCACGCCCTCCTGCAGAAGTTCCTGCAATGACTTCCCCTCCACGTACTCCATCACAATGGCCGGTGCTCCATCCATCTCGATGAGATCATACACCTGAACAATGTGTTCTGACCGGATCATCGCGCACGAGCGCGCTTCGCGCTCAAAACGCTTGACAAGATTCGCATCCGTAACGAGATGCTTGTGCAGCGTTTTGATGAGAACAGTGCGCTTCAGAGAGGGTTGTTCGGCCTTCAGAACCCTCGTGAGGTGACCGTCCCGAATTGTCTCAAGAATCGTGAAGTTATTCTTTGCCAATCTCCCACTCTTTCAGTCTGTACTGAAGCCATCGAAGCGAGACACCGAGCGTCTCGGCGGTTTGCGTCCGATTCCCCTTCATCTCCTTGAGTGTCCGTTCCACCAATCTGCGTTCAAACTCTTCGAGAGTCAATCCGCTTTCGAGCAGATCTGATTCCCGCACACGTTGTAGCTGAAGATCCTGTTCCCGAACTTCTTCTTCGCCACACAACACCACCGCGCGTTCTATGACGTTCTGTAGTTCACGGACATTCCCATGCCACGGGTGCGTGAGAAGCAATTGCATCGCCTGAGGGCTGATACTCTTCACGGTGCGCTTGTAGTTTGTGGCGGCTTTCCTGAGAAATTCATTGGCAAGCAGCGGTATATCTTCCGTCCTCTGCCGCAAGGGGGGCAAATGAATTTCAACCACATTCAGACGGAAAAAGAGATCCTCCCGAAAGAGGCCGTTCCGCACTTCTTCCTGAAGATCCCGGTTTGTTGCCGCGAGGATCCGCACATCGACCTTACGATTTTCAACGTCACCGACTCTTCGAACTTCCCGTTCCTGCAACACTCTGAGTAGCTTCGATTGCAATGGCTGCGCGAGCTGCCCGATTTCGTCAAGGAACAGTGTGCCCCCATGGGCATGTTCTATGAGACCGATCCTGTCGCTTGTCGCACTGGTAAATGCGCCTTTTCTGTAACCAAACAGCTCGCTCTCCAAAAGTTGCTCGGGAATGGCGGAGCAGTTCACGGCCACAAAGGGCTTGGATGCCCGGCCGCTGTGTGCGTGGATCGACCGTGCAATGAGCTCCTTCCCTGTTCCGGTCTCGCCCGTAATGAGCACCGACACATCGACATCGACCACCCGCCGGACCAGGTCCAGCACAGCAATCCAGTCCTTGCTCTGGCCAATGATGCCCTCAAAGAGAATTGCTGACTCCGCCCCTACTCGAAGCCTGTCATTCTCCACCCGAAGTCTCTCGTACGACTGAGCGTTGTCGAGCGCAATGGTTGCAAGATTGCCGAATACTGTGAGGAACTGCAGCGAATCGTCGTTGAATTTTCCCCGGGTTTTTGCGCTATCGAGATAGAGCGCCCCGCGAACCAGATCCTGCACCTTCAGCGGAACACAGATGATCGAAAGAATTCTTTGAGCGACGATGCTCCTCGAGGCTTCGAAGCGTTCGTCGGTCGCGGCATCCACCGTCAGGACCGACTCTCCGCTCGCAAGCACCTTCTTGACGACGGAGGATGATGCAGCGAGAGCTGATGACTGATCATCTCCTGAAAAATTCCTGAAGGCGGCAACAGTGAATCCGGCCTCCTTAAGTGGATCTGTCAACAGGAGAAATCCCCGCTCTGCATCGAGATGCTTCATAGCAATCTCCAGCACCTGTTCCAGCAACCGTTTCGGCTCGAGGATCGCGCCAATCGTTTGAGTTACCTCATACAGGGCGCTGAAATTGTCATTCCGGGTATCGCTCATGTTCATTGCCCATTCACGATAAATGACGCTTCTTTGGACCTCGAGAGATTTCCCAACTCATCAACAACGGAGATTGTCCAGAAAAATGTCCCGGTCGAAAGAAGATTGGGATACTGGAAACTCGAAAGCGAAGAGGAAAGATTTGCGACCGACCACAGCAGACTCGGGACTCCCTGGTCAAGCCTGAAGAGTTCAATCTTGTACGAATACGGAAATTGCAGCGTGGGCTGGACCCAGAACAGTTGTGGCGACGCTAACGCCGTATCAAGAGCAGTCGGTGAAAGTGGTATTGGCGCATCCTCGATGATGCGCGTCACGGAGAAAGGCTTCCCGACCGTTGAGGCGCCAATGCGGTCTCGCGCCGTAATGCTGAACGACTTCCCTACCAGCCATTCGAGGCTCCCTTGAGGAAGGCTCGCGGCATCCACCGTAACCTGGTAGACTTGTTGCTCTGGGGCATAGGTCATGACGAATTTCATCGTATCCACCTGCAACGTTGCGCTTGTCACATCCCCAAGCCCATCGGGATCCGTCACCGCTGCGTTGACCACAGCGGAATAGACGGCATGTGGCCACCACTGGTCGATCTTCCGCGTCACAACCTGACAAGCGCCAACGACCGGCAATGCGTCCATGTGGATGTCGAGTTTTGATTCGCTCCCGACCAACGCCTTTGTGTCAACTGTATCCGCCAGGTAACCTGAACGTGAGACGATGATCCGCACATTGCCTGCGGGCACACCGTCGATGGAATATGCTCCTGCTGAATTTGTCCAACCTGCAATGCCTGAAGGCTGGAGTGTCACAAGCGCACCAGCGATTCCAACGTACGGCTGATAAAAAGATAACACGTTTCCCGATAGCGTGCCGCTATTCGAGAACGCTCTTGAGTCGGGGTCAAGTGGGTTGTCGTGCGAAGCGTCGGGTACGCAACCAGACGCCATCAGCAATGCTCCTGCCAGGAGAAACGCACAATATGATTTGCGTCGTCTCATTTGAGTATCTATAGTACTACACTGGTCATTCGTCCTCTGTGAGCAACATCAAACGATAAAATCCGCTCGAAATCCACACGAAGTGGGCGATCGATACTGCACTGGTCCCGACGTTCATGTGGTGTCAGGAGAAAACTCCTGACAGCAAACGCACCTTTTTCGTCCGAGAGTCTAGAAGCTTACGCGTATCGTGACAATCGACGATGGGCGGGTCCTTACGCTCACGGAACTATTCTGAACCGGCACAGGGGAACCGATCTCCTCCAGGAAGTTCGACATCACGACCTTTTTCGGCGTTCTCGAGAAGGAAATGGTTGCGTCAGCACCGATTCCCTCTGCATCGTACCATTGCACCACCCATGCCTCTCCATCCTCGCTTTTCTTCAATGAGGTAAGCACAAGATTCGCCGGGGTGATCTGCGCGAAGGAATGCCGGATCGGCAGATCGCCTTTATGCGTTTCAGTGGTCAGTGCGATGAGGGGATTGTTGAATTCATAGCCCTTCCTCACCGTCTTCGCATCACGCCAGGTACCTTTGTGCGGGTACAGGGCAAACTCGATCGAATGTTTCCCACGGTCGGCAGTGGGGTCAGGCCACTTCGGCGAACGCAGCAAGGAAAGTCGGATGACGTTGCCCTTGATGTCATACCCGTACTTCGAATTGTTCAGGAGACTCACTCCATAGTCTGTTTGAGAAAGGTCAGCCCACGAACGGGCGGGTACCTCCACTTTCGCGCGTTCCCAGCTGTCCCTCAATTGGGTCGAGCGTTGGATCGTTCCATAGGGAATCTCGTAGGTCGCAACCGAATCGCTCACCGACACCGGGAAGGCAACCTTGAGAAATGTCTTGTCCTCCCACCAGTCGACATCGGTTTTGAAATCGATACGATCGACTCCGTCGTACAATATGATATCCTGTGTAAAGAACGAACTCGGAAAATCCTCTGTCGGAAAGTCTTTTTTCGTTCCTGGTTTCAGGTAGTCACGCGTGAGTCGAAGCACAACTCTGAGCGGTCCACTCTCGACAATTTCCGCCTTGCGAAACGTCGATGGATACGACACACCGGTGAGGCCAATGTTCCAGGCGTCGTATTCCCGCGGGTAGTCGGCCAACAGCTGCAGTTCATTGCCCTGGCCGCTCAAAACTTCCTTCCCATTCCGTTTGTCGACGATACTCTTGATCCAACCGGATTGTGGATCGACGCTGATAGCAAAGAAGTTGTTTTCAATCCTCTCCTTCGTCACGATCAGATTGCGGGAGCTGGCCGGTTTCTGCTTCTTCAGTTGATACAATCTGTACCCAAGCGACGGGACATCCTGTGCGATGAACATCACTTCTCGTTGGAGTCTCCCTGTCCGGACGATTTGAGACGTCACTTCCTTGCCGCCATTGTCGATTACGGCATAGTCGGCTTCGTCTGCTTTTGGCAAAGCGACTTTCACGATATCGCTGCGCTCCCAGGAAAGCGGATTAAAGACGACGACAGGGATGCCGGCACGGAGGCTTGAAGTGTTGACGTGCTGCACCAGCTGCTGGAGCGAACCCATCAACTCGAATGTCCCGATTTCCTGCGCTTCTTTCTGAGTTTCTGTCGCATCAATGTAGACTTCACGAATGCTGGAACCCGGAAGAATGTCATGGAACTGATTGAACATGAGTTTCCTCCATGCCTCCTCGAGGGCACCACTGTTGTAAGGCCGACCTGACAACGAAGCGAATGCGGAGAACTTTTCTGCGTTCGTCAACAGCACCTCGCTGCCGCGGTTGTACTTCTTCATGTTCGCCTGCGTGGTAAAGGTTCCCTGATGGTACTCGAGGTACAATTCATCCTTCCATACGGGGATCTTGGTCAGGTCGTGCTCTTTAATCCACTGCAGGTATCTTGTGGAATTTCCAAATTCAATCGTGGGGAAAATGTCGAGTTTCTTGAACTCGTCGATCCGATCCAACATGTCCATCGATGGCCCGCCACCATGGTCCCCAACGCCAAAGAGGATCATCATTTTCGTCAGTCCTGTATTGGCTTCAAATTGTCGCAACCAATCAACGAGCTGGTAACCATTCTTGACTTCGCTGACGTAGTCGAAGGGGAAGTAGCTCAGGACTCGCGACCCGTCGGGTCCTTCCCACCAGAACAATCGGTACGGGAAAACGTTCGTGTCGTTCCATCCGATCTTCTGCGTGATGAACGCATCGATCCCGGCATTCTGGTAGAATTGAGGCATATTCCAGTTGTAGCCGAACGAATCAGGATTCCAGCCAATCTTGACGTCGACTCCGAGTTTCTGCCTGAAATAGCTCTTCGCATACAGAAGTTGCCGCGCCCATGACTCACCGCTCGGGATATTGCAGTCGGGTTCAATCCACATACCACCGACAACCTCCCACCGCCCGTCCTTGACCCGTTTTTGGATTTCTTTGAAGAGCTCAGGATAGAGTCGCTCCATCCAATCATAGTACGCCGCAGCACTTTGTGTGTAGGTAAAATCCTGCCGCGCATTGAACATGTTGAGCACGGATGCAAACGTATTCTTGCATACTTCGATGGTCTCCTTCGACCTCCAGAGCCACGCCGCATCAATATGAGCATTCGAATTGAAATAGAGTGTAAAGCGTTTTGCGTACACATCAACCGGTTTCACCTGCATTCGGACACTCGCAAGAGAAGCTTCGAACTTCTCCATCGGGCCATCGATCAACGAGCGAAGGTCGATGTTCACCGCGGCCGATTGCAGGATTTCGCTGAGACGCTTCTTTTCCGCCTTGTCCATGGTCGAACGGTCTGTCTTGGGATCAACGCGTTTGTTGGAGCTCGTCTGATACGTATCAAAACTCAGCAGCTTTTGTCCGACACGCATGCTCAGAGAGAGGTTCTCGATCATGGAGCGGAGCGGTTGGAGTTCCGTGGAAGCCATTTGCGCGCGGATTAATCGCAGTGGGCCGCCGGTGTTGCCTGCCTTGATAACAATGAGATACCGTTCCCCCGGCTTCGCATCCTTCGTCAATTCAAATTCCCCATCCCATGGGAAATATCCCTTGCTGACCCCATTGATCCACATGTAGCCGTAGTCATCAACGGACACCTCGAGCTTCATCGGTCCCTTGATGGTCTTGCCGAGAATCTTCGCCGGCATGACGATCTCTTTTCTGATCCAGCACGAGTCTGGATAGATATTCTGGTTGAGCTTCAGTGTTTCCCAGGAAGAATCATCAAAGCCGGCCTTCGTAGGATCGCCGTTTGGTTTGAACCCTTTCAGATCGGGGCTGACCTTCCAGTCGTTGAATGACGCCAGGCTCAACGAGTCAAGGGCTTTGACAAGTTTGTCGACATTGGTCTGCGCCGAAAGGACGACCGGGAGCAGGAGAATGACAATGAGACATCGGATGATGTTCATGGTGGGACCTTCATCGTAGTGGGAGAGGTGATCGATCGATATTCCGCACCGTTGCACAACAAGCCAATACCAGCGAAACGATCTAGAGTCTTGAGAACAACAGCGGGTTCAGTTCACTCGCAGCGAGCTCTCCCGGCTTCTGACCGGGATGAAACACTTCCATGTCAACTTTCCTGTGTTGATTGTCCGGCTCCGGAATCCGGGTACCATCAGCATAGTAGATGATGGCGATGACTTCCCGCCGCCTGTTGCTTGCATTTGCATGGGCGGCATGAAGCGCACGACCGGAATGAAACGTCGCGTCACCGGCTATCAACGAATAGCTGCAGATCTTGCGGAGATTCTTGATGACTCGCTCGAAGTACTCTTGAGATGTTGCGGAGATCGGAAGCTGCTCAAATGCGCTGTCCACATGTGAACCTTGAACGAAGCTCATAGACCCCATCTCTCTCGTGACGTCCACCAATGGCATCCACATTGTAATGGTGTGTTCTGTCGCGAGGGGCCAGTAGTAGTAGTCCTGATGCCAGGGTGTTGGTTTGCCACCAGGTTCTTTGACCAGCGCCTGATCGTGATAGAGGCGGACCCCCTTCACGCCCATCAGGTCTGCAGCAATGTGAGCGAAGCGTCTTGCGTGAATGAACTCCTTGATCGAAGCGTCTCTGCGCCAGACATTCGTAATTTGGGTGAACATCTTGCTGTAGTCAGATATCCGGCCCTGCGTTTCCCCTGCCTTCGCCGTTTCATCGACAATTCCAACGATGAGAGGACGAACTGCATCTACTTCATCCTTCGAAGCAACATTTTCCAGGAGAATGTGCCCATCTCGTTGATACTGGCCAACTTGGTTCTGCGAAAGCGAATATGTGGTAGAAAAGCTCTGATTCATCGTTCACCCTCCAATCGGTTCGCTCCCTGCGACGCCGCATCTCTTGCGCATATTATAGATACTTTCAGCGACAATCAAGAAGAGCGAGGGAACGATGCGAACACATGAGCCGTGAAGAACGGACGTTTTTCACGGTTGAGATTGTGTCAAAAAGTAGAGAGCATTGCACTCAGCAAGAGCCTTGCTCCATTTCACCAACGAAACAGGAACCGACAATGAAAACGCCCCGGGTCATCATACTCACCCTCCTCCTGTGGTCTGCAGGATCTCCCATGTTCGTGTTCTCCCAGGCGCAGCAGGATACGAGCGGAGTTCTTTCGGAAGAGTCACTCTTAAGCGTGATGCATTCCATCTCGAGCCACCCTTTGCTGAATTATGTCACCGAACTCGCCTCGGAGAAATATGAAGGGCGCCTCTCCGGAACGGCGGGTTTCAATGAAGCCGCCCAATGGACGGCCGATCTTTTCAGACAATGGAACGTTAAGCCCCTCGGCGACAAGGGAACCTACTTCCAGGAGTTCCCAAATCCCTATACACTTGTGCTCGAGAGCGGGGAGGTGACTCTGCGCATTCCTATCGGGAAAAACGACACCATCAAAAAGTCCTACAAATTCGAAGAGGATTTTTTCCCGGGCTCTACATCGGACGCGGGCAGCATGACCGCAGAGGTTTTCTACGTAGGATACGGGATCACGGCGCCAGAACTGAACTACGATGACTACAAAGGCGTGAACGTCAAAGGCAAGATCGTCATGTTCGAACCGGAAGTACCCGTTTCGCCTGATCGCCAGCCCGAGACCTTCAAACAGTGGCGACCGTATTCGTTCCACGATTACAAGATGAAGAATGCGTTTGCCCATAGCGCGGCCGGCGTGCTCTATAACTATCATATCGTCAACCCAAACTGCGTGTTCATCAAAGGCCTGGTGATCAACTACGTCGGAAGAAATATCATCAACGACCTGTTCGCCGGCACGGCCAAGGTCCGTGACACCTTGGTTCAGCTCATTCGTCGGAATCACCAGCCGCTTTCCTTCAGCACAGGCAAGACCGTCACCATCAAATGTGTCACAGAACATCACCCGGAAGGGATTGGCAAGAACATCATCGGATGGATTGAAGGATCGGACCCCGCGCTGAAAAGCGAGATGATCATTCTCGGAGCGCACCTCGATCATGTTGGGAAGAACCATCTGCTGATGCCCGGAGCAAACGACAATGCATCGGGCGACGTTGTGCTTCTTGGTACGGCCGAAGCTCTTTCAAAAGTGTCGGGGCCATTGAAAAGGTCCGTGGTGTTCATCCTGTTCGGCGCGGAGGAACAAGGCGTCAAGGGATCAGAATACTATGTGGCACATCCTGTGGTTCCAAACGCGAACGTGAAGGCATTCATCAATCTCGAAAGCATAGGACGAGGGGAAAAGATCAGTATCGGTGCAGGAGAGAACTACCCTCAACTCTGGAACGTCGTCGACCGCAACAACGCAAAATACCTTCACCGCACCGTGACGACGTCTTACAACGCAAATCTCGCGCGGCCACGACAGGACGCGGCTCATTTTCTCTGGGCGAACATCCCGACGATCGGCATCGGGACGTATGACGCTAAGCCCCTGCCGGTGGCGACCTATCATACGACCCAGGACAAGGTTGAGTACATCACGCCGGAAATTCTCGAAGACATCGCCCGCTTGATGTTTCTCTCAATCGTTGACATGGCGCGATAGCTGGTTTCCGCAGACAGCGGATTCTCTCGCTCCGTAAAGGAGTTGTTGAGCCGCGTTTCTTGCATTTGCCTCAACAGTTGGTTATTTTTCCCCTGATTTTTCAGGCATGATGGAGATTATGACAGAACTCACTCCCCGAGATGATATAAAGAAGAAGGTCAGCGAGATGCTGAAACGCGTTGACCAACTCATCCGCGCAGGTGAGCTCGACCACGCTATCCGGGAAATTATCCAGGCAAAAGAGATCGACCCGAAGAATGTTTACATCTTCGCCTATGAAGAGCGTTTGACCTACCTGAGGGATGAGCACGAAAAACACATCAAAGACGAGCAAACACGCAAGGCGGCCGAAGAAGCTGCTCGCAAGCGGGATGAAGAAGTCCGGAGACAGGCAGATGAAGAACTCGCGCGCCTCAAGCAGGAGGAACTTCACAGGCAGGAGAAGCTTCGGAAGGAACAAGAGGCACGGAAACACGAGTTGAAGCAAGCGGAGATCAGACGCCTAGAGACCAATCGACCAGAGACGAACAGACAAGCGCCGGAATCGAAGGAGGCTCGGTCCGGAGAAAGTGCATTGTCTCTTGAAGACCTTGAGCGTGAGCTCCGCGAAGCAGAAGCCGAGCTGCGTCGGAAGGAAGAGGAGACGAAGAGACAAGCCGCCTCGAAAACCATCCAGTCTGACAGGCTCGTGAAATACAAGAATGAGCTCTTAAAGGCCTGGGAAGACGGCACGCTCACGCCGTTCGAAGAGATGCAGCTTGTAGAGTTGAAGACGAAGTTCGGCATTACAGCAGAAGAGCACGCTCGACTGACGAAAGAGGCTCAGTTCGAATCCTACCTTCAAGCGTTTCGGCAATCATGGTCGAGTGGCGCCATTACCCCGGAACGCGCCTCCGAGCTCGCTGATCTGCGTACACGCTTTCAGATCACACCTGAGGAATCCGATCGGCTTGAGGCAGAGATCCTCTGGGAGGTCAGGTCAGAAGCACAGCCGGCGACGCTGGCAATTATCGATGACGATATCAAATTCTTGAAGGTGGTGAGCGAAACCCTTCGCGAGGCAAAGTACAACGTCCGGTCCTTTTCAACTTCCGATGATGCGTTCAAATACCTCAAAGAAAGCAAACCGGACCTTATCATCTCTGATATCAATCTCGAAACATCGACGATGGGCGGATTTTCATTCTATGAGAAAGTCCGAGAGCTCGATCACCTGCACAACATCCCCTTCATTTTCCTAAGCGGCCTCACCGATGAGGTCTTGATCCGCACCGGCAAGGAGCTGGGTGTGGACGACTACGTCACCAAGCCTTTTTCTGACGAGACCCTTCTCGCCACCATTAGGGGCAAGTTGAAACGCTTCAGGAAACTCTCACAAGTGGCGAGCAAGAAAAAATAAGGCCAACCGTTGAAGGTTGGCCTTGTTCGTTTCAAGAACATCCTCACTCTGAAGCGGCGGTTAATCGTCTTCCTCTGCCCCACTCGCGCGGGAAAAGATAGAATACCGCGGAGCCGGCATCGGCGTGCCCTTCACAGCCTGCCAGATGATTTCATTGAATGCCCGGTCTGGAATCGCATCCTCCCGCTTGAGGTTGAACTTTTCCATCAAGTTCTGGCCGACACTTCCTGCCTTGTTCTTCTCGTTCAAATCTATTCGAGGCTTCTCAGCGACGTACGGCGTCAGGTTTGGTTTCGGCGCGAAAGCATCGAACATCGGCATCGCTCCTGCATCGTATTGACTCATGGGAGGCAATCCGAGGATCAGCTCGATCGTCCTGAGCATGGAGGCAGTACTGTAGAGAGTGTGATTCACTGTATGTTTCTTGATGTACGGACTGATCACCATCCCCACGGAGCGATGAGCATCAACGTGATCGGGACCATTCTGGGCGTCATCCTCGACGACAAAGATCGCCGATTCCTTCCAGTAAGGACTTTTTGAGTATCGCTCAACAATCAGCCCGAGCGCATAGTCGTTTTGTGCCACATAAGCCTTCGGCGTGATTGCACCCTTGTGAGTACCTGCAGTGTGATCGTTCGGGAGATGCATGATACAAAGGATCGGGAGCTTTCCGTTCTTCTCAAAGTCAGAAAACTCCTTTTCCCATGCTTTGAATCGGTCGACATCAGAATATTCCAGATCCCAACCACGGTACGTTGAGGAAAAATTTTTGCCGATGCCGGGATCCCGCGGTTTTGCAGGCACGCCTTCCGGAGTCGCAACATCAATAAACTCCCCGTACATCCTGAAGCTGACCCCCTTTTTGACGCACGTGGTCCAGAGATATCCCGCCTTCGGCCTGCCGGTCGGCTCTGTCCCCTCGAAATCATACGGTCCACCCCGACCGCCGTATTGTGTCGGCCAGGTTTTCTCGATGTAATCCGTTGCGTACGCACCCATCGACCAGTTGTGCCCATCGGCGCTCACCTCAGCGTTCACATAGAAATTGTCAAACAGCGTGAACTCTCGCGTGAGTTTATGGTGGTTCGGCGACACCATTTCGCCGAAGAGACAGAGTGATGTGTCGCCGTTTCCTTCGGGCATGTCGCCAAAGACCTGGTCGTACGTGCGGTTTTCTTTGATGATATAGAGGATATGTTTAATGGGTGACGGTTGGCCCACCTTTTGGGGAACCGAGCTCTCTCCGTTGTAGTCGGCTTTCAGGAGCGATGCTTGCTTGTAGGGCGTATTCCTGAACACCTGTTGAGAGTAATCGAGTAGTTCCTTCTCCGTCGGCAGCTTGAAGATGGAAAGCATACCATCGAAGAGACTGCCGATGTACTGCTTCAGAGGGTTCGCAAGCGACCGCGCCCCCTTCCCGTTCAAAACGAGGACGGTCTTATCCTTCAGCATCATGACTTTCGTCGGGTACCAACCGACGGGAATGAATCCAACCGGCCGAGGATGCATCGGATCCCCGATATCGACGACGGTGAGTGAATTATTGTCCGCGTTTGCCGCGAGAACGGTTTTCTGATCAGGGGTAAGACAAACCGAGTTTGTTGTCGATCCCTCCGGGGCATCGGGATGTATTGCTGTCGAGACTGAAGCAATCGCCTTCTTCTTCTGCAGATCGATCACGGAGACGGTGTTGTCATTGGCGCAGGAGACATAGGCGAACCGAGTGTCCCTGGATATGGTGATTTCGTTTGGATGGTCGCCCGAGGGGCACTCAT
>JAPLFP010000345.1 GCA_026390585.1 Ignavibacteriales bacterium
CAGGATTTTTGTATTCTCCACACCACTTACCAACGCCGCTCCCGAAGCCGGAAGAAATCGACAAGGGGCTTCATATAAGGTTTGTCGAGGTGAATATCGATACTGTCAAGCTTTGCTTTGATGAACGTCGATCGCCGTGAATCTTCCACCGCCCGGCGATAGGCGCGATACGCCGCTACCACCCGGGGGTCTGCGGTGTTGACCCACCGCTGTGCGCCCGATTCGGCGTCTTTCATCGTGACGAGACCGACCCTTGGCAGCTCTTGTTCGCGCGGGTCAATCAGCCTGATGCCAATGAGATCGTGCCGTTTTCCTGCAATCCGCAGAGCGGTTTCGTAACCCTTGTCCAGAAAATCCGAGATGACAAAAACGATACTCCGTTTCTTCAAAACGTGGTTCAAATACTCCATTGCGATCTTGATGCTTGTGCCGGAGCGCCTGGGTTCATACGAGATCAGTTCGCGCACAATGCGCAACGAATGCGACTGCCCCTTGCGCGGTGGAATGAACCTTTCAATCTGATCGGAAAACAGCATGGCGCCGACTTTGTCGCCATTCTTCATCGCGGAGAATGCGAGAATTGCGCTGATCTCAACGGCAATATCGCGCTTGAGTTGACCCTGCGAGCCAAAGAACTGCGATCCGCTCAAGTCAACAAGAAGCATGACGGTAAGCTCGCGCTCTTCTTCGAAGATCTTGACGAACGGATGATCAAACCGCGCAGTGACATTCCAGTCTATAGTGCGGACATCATCCCCGATCTGGTATTCACGAACCTCAGAAAACGCCATTCCTCGCCCCTTGAACACGGAATGGTACTCACCGGAAAAAACCTGGTTGACCAGTCCCCGAGTGCGGATCTCGAGTTGTCTGACTTTTTTGAGAAGCTCTTTAGTTTCCACGAGAGAAAATGAAAAAATCAAAATTCAAAATGAAAAACAGTGAGCAGTAAACAGTAAAACGGCTCAGTCAAAAATCATAAATTAGAAATCGCAAATCGGCGATGCTAAGGTACTTCAATGTGATTCAAAATTTCCTGCACCACGCTCTCCGACGTCACCTCTTCTGCTTCTGCCTCGTACGTGACGGCGATGCGGTGTCGGAGGACGTCGAGACTGATTGCGCGGACATCTTCGGGAATCACATACCCGCGGCGTTTGATAAACGCATGTGCCTTCGAGGCGAGGGCGAGGTTTATCGATGCGCGCGGCGAGGCACCGTAGCTGATCATCGGTGCGATCTTCTCGAGCTTGAATTGTGCCGGCTCGCGGGTGGCAAAGACAATGTCCAGAATATAGCGCTCGATCTTTTCGTCCATGTATACGTTTTTGACGGCCTCCCGGGCGGCGAGAATATCTTTCGTTGAGACAACAGGCCTGATGTCTCCCTGGCTGCCCATAACATTCTGTCGCATAATCGCTAACTCGTCTTCGCGGGAAGGGTAGTCAATCTTCACCTTCAGCATAAAGCGATCGACCTGTGCTTCGGGTAGCGGATACGTTCCCTCTTGCTCGATCGGATTCTGAGTGGCGAGCACCAGAAAGGGTTCGTCAAGCTTGAATGTCTCTTCGCCAATGGTTATCTGTCGCTCCTGCATGGCTTCGAGCAGGGCGCTCTGGACCTTTGCCGGAGCGCGGTTGATTTCGTCTGCTAGGATGAAGTTGGCGAAAATTGGCCCGCGGCGCGTGAAGAATTTTCCATCCTTCTGATTGTAAATCATGGTGCCGACAAGGTCTGCGGGCAGGAGGTCCGGTGTAAACTGAATTCGCTGGAATTTCGCGTTGATCGCCGCAGCAAGCGATTTGATGGTAAGGGTCTTGGCGAGACCGGGAACACCCTCGAGAAGAATGTGTCCGTTGCAGAGGAGGCCGATGAGGAGTCGGTCGACCATTTGCTTCTGGCCGACAATGACCTTTGCGATCTCGGTTGTCAGCGTATCGACGAAGGCGCTCTCACGCTGTATCATTTCATTGATAGTCTTGATGTCCACTCAATCCTCCTAAGTCGTTGACTCTAAAATAGTTCCGTATTGATATTAAACGATAAAATCGGGCAATCGTTCCGTACTTCGGTGGTGTACAAACAAATCGAGCCACGCACAAATTCCGACAGAAGCTGGTGGGCGGCTCGGGGCGGCAGAAGAAGGCAGGGCAACAACAGCCCACCGTACCGCGAAACCCAATTTAGCATTTATTGACACATGATGCAACGCGGCAGAATCTCTGTGGATATGCGTCTACCGTGAGCGCGAGGGAGTTAATTCTTCGAGTTCGATGGGTTGCCCAGCACGAAATCGATTCGCGCGAATGGGGATACAAGCATCTAGGGTTGGGCGATGTTGTATGAGACAACAGATCCGTTTCGAGCTTAATTTTTCTAAAATCTATCTCAAAAACACCCTAGAGAAAGAAAATAGTCTCACGCAAAGTCCCGAAAATTCAAACGTCTCAACCTTCTTTGCGTCTTGGCGCCTCTGCGTGACATTTTTGAGATGGCCTCTAAAGTCAAGGTAGCTGATCACACAAGAAGAATTGTCAGAAGTTTGTCAGGACGGAGTCAAAAATACTTCACAGAAAAAAAATCAGGCGAAAGACCGTCATTCTATGCGCGAGCCCGACCGCGGTCTAGATGTTTCTCACTTTTCGCTCGACAGTCAGATGCCTTGTTGTCATCTGCAGTTCTCCCAATTCTGACAACGGACAACGATTTGAGAAAGTTGGGTTGAAGTTCCGCTGCGAGAGAGTTATGTTGAAGATGGCCTGCAAAAACGACCTTGACCCAAGAACACGTCGGGTTGATTTTATGAAAGCTTGGCTAGAAAACTTTAGAATTGCGTTGGCTGGCTCGCTCCTACTTCTCTCCGCCTGCAAGGAATCGGTTTTGGAGACACCGGCGGGGGGTTGGACCGTTCGGGTTTCTGTTGCGGCCTATGACGAATTCAATCTCGTCGTTCCACTGACAGGACCGACAGATGTGGTTCTTACGGCTGGTGATCGGGCGTTTCGCGGAGTCATTCCGCTAGGGAAGTCATCCTGCACATTTGGGAACCTGCCAAGCGAGGATATTTATTACGCAACAGTTCAGAAAGAAGGATACTATCCCGCTACCGTCCCGTACGTCGTTGGCAGCATGCATCAAGATTCGGTATTCATGAATGTCGGTTTGTATCCCTATCCGTCTCCAATGGTGAAGATCAATTCCATTCGGTTTCTGGTCAACACGGTCGTCCCGCAGGTCCGGGTCAGACTTTACACCGCACAAACAATTCCGGCAGGTGGTGGCAGGTCGGCGATCGTTTTTGTGGGACTGGGGACAGATGTCAGCTCCCGGTACGGAACGTACATATACACGATGAACTGGGTCTCGCAGGCCGTGGGTACCTCACAAATACTCACCGACGACTTCTACCGCGAACTCCATCATGCCGGAGCTGCAAGCGGAGCAAGAGTCTATGTCACTGCCCGCCTTACATCGGGAGCAACAACCAGATTCTCAGATCAGGCGACGGGATTATCGATCTTCGGCAATCTCGAAGAAAACACGCGAATCGTCTCTTCATTCATCATGCCGTAGACAAGAGAAATGAAAAAGAACTTCCAAATATCCGGATTGATATTCCTTGTGCTGTTTTTGTTGGCCTTGGAACGGGTGTGTGCACAACGAAATCCAAACGCTAACCGACTGTCGAAGGCGAATGAAACAAGCCTCAATCGGCCAGGACAACTGAATATCAACAGGATTCTGATGAATTTCATGAACCTTGGAGGGTTGAATCAAAACGCCTATCCGATTTCACGATGGGATGGTTGGTGGGGCGATCGCCTGACATTCGATATGGTTTTCGACCAGGGGCTCTGGATAACCGGAAAGCGAAACGGTTCTGTCGGATGTCTGCCGTACACGTGGGGTTCTACGAATGCGCCCGGGCCGATCATCAACGGGCAACCGGCCATGAAGGCAAGGCCACAGGATTCCACGCGTTATCGTATCTATGGATTAACACGCGGGGACACTCCCGAACTGAATCAGGATGTCCTTACCTGGCCAGCCGATCTTGGATCGCCGACAGACTTGTCGGGCAAGCCGCTTGTTCACGGCGACCAAATGGTGTGGACGTGCTATAACGGTGCGGACACAACAGTGGCGACTGGGAGCGCGCAATATTTCTATCGAACGGTGCCGCGTCAAACAATATTACCTGTCGAAGTTCACCACACAGCGTTCGAACATTTCGGTGAGGTCGGAGACACATCGATCTGGGCGAATACCGTCTTCCTCGAGTGGGCAATCTATAATAGAGGTCCCAATCCTCTCGACTCTGTCTACCTGTCGCTTTGGACCGATATCGACTTCTACGACGCAACCAAGAATGTCCCCGCGGTTGACACCTTGGCGCAAACGGGCTACTGTTGGTACGCCTCAGATAGCACGTTTGGCTCTGTGGGCTACACGCTGCTGTTTGGTCCGGTTGTTCCCTCTGCCGGCAGCACAGCAACCTTTTTTGGAAAAACCCGCCAGGGATATAAGAACCTGCCCCTGAGTTCTTTTTGGGCGATTATCGATGATTCAGTTCCCGATGGTTACGATCCGGGCCCTCCTAAATCGTTGAGAACGGGTTGGAATGTTGTGCGCGGCTTATCACAGAGTGGAGCAGCGATCATTGATTCGAGCACGCACCGCCCGACGAAGTTTCCGTATTCCGGCGATCCGATAACTCACACAGGATCGCTCTTTCCACTTTTTCCCCCCGTGGGTGGGGGCGCCGGATTCATGTTCACCACGGGCCCGTGTTCTATCGCTCCCGGCGACTCCCAATGGGTCGTGATTGCACTCATGCCCACCACCAAAGTGAACGGTGTCGATGCAATCAATAGGTTGCGCGCGAATGCCGCGTACTTGCGAAGTCTTCCGTACGATAGCCTCGTCACACCAAAAGCGCGAAGATCGGTGCCGATCGGTCCGCTGCCGGTGTTCGACATCCCCACTTCATTCGTGTTGAGGCAAAATTATCCGAATCCGTTTAACGGCGGGACGGTCATTCCTTTTGATTTGCCGGAGAAAAGCCAGGTTCACATCGAGGTTTTCGACATGCTCGGGAGGTTTGTGGCGAAGATTGCCGACCAGGCTTTTGAGCGGGGGCGTAAGTCGGTGAGCTGGTTTCCGGCTACAGGTTCAGGAGTTTACTTCTTCAGACTGCACGCAGCTTCGCTGGAAAGTTCAGATGTGTGGAATGGAAGCGGGAAGATGATTTTTGTGAAATGACTTCTTCTGTCATCCCCACATGTCCCGCTTTTGGATTCCGCTTACCAGCGGGATTCAGAGAGCGGAAATTCGTCGCTTCCCGCCCGCCTCGAAGGTTCACCGAGGGCAGGTCCGCCACGAAGTGATCTCCTCGCGAAAGGACTCCTTCGGAGCGGGTGTCCCAAACAACGGGACACAGGATCACAACTAACATATGACATGGTAAATCAGATCCTTCGACTCGCGGAGTTTCCCCCGCTGAAAGCGGGGCTCGCTCAGGACGTCGATTCTCAGGATGACGACTGAAAAGCGTCGTCATTTCATCAGCACCATCGCCCTCGATTGTGTAAACCCCCCAGCCTGAAGCCGGTAAAAGTACACACCACTCGGAAGCGATGAAGCATCCCAACGGACTTTGTATACTCCGGCTGGCCGCATGCCGTTGACAAGCGTGGCAACCTCTCTGCCGAGAACATCAAAAACCTTCAAAGAGACAGATCCGCAATTCCCAATTCGAAATTCGAAATTCGTTGTTGGATTGAACGGGTTGGGATAGTTTTGTTCCAACTGAAAGCCAGAAGGAACGACCGCTTCCGCATTTCCAACAGAGCTCACAATCTGGTTTCCATTGACAGTGCGATACAACCGTCCATTGTCGCACAAGAGCCATCCGTGTGTCGCATCCGTGAACACGATGTCGCGGCCAAACACCTTGCCCGTGTCGATCACCTGTTGACTCCATGTGCGGCCGGTATCACTGCTAAAGAGCAGGTTATTGTAGTCTGTATACCAAACTCGGGCAGGGTTTCCGGGAAGAAACTCGATATCGTTTCCCCACCCCGGTTGGGCATTGTTGACGGCGATGGTGTCCCAGGTGATTCCGCCATTGAATGTTCTGTAAATCTGCGGCAGAGGATAACCGCCTCTCTCGAAACCGATCTGCTCGTTGTAGAACCTCAGTATCGTACCACCCCCTGAAAGGACCGGCGACCAGGACGCACCACCGTTCGTCGTTTTGTAGGTCTTCTGTGGATTATCACTTCCGCCCGATGTGTAGAAATATCCCACCGACTTGTTCACAAAATCGATTCTTCTCCACATATCGCCCGAAACCATGTTGGGCAGCGATGACGTATTCATGTTGGTCCAGTGCGCACCGCCATCCACCGTCTGAAGGATGGCCGGCTGTTTTCCTGCATTTGCATCACCCACGGCCACTCCGTTGTTGAGATCGAACATTTTTACATAGTCGAAAAATTGAGTTTGTGTCGTATCGTAGAATTGCTGCTGCCACGACGTTCCACCGTTGGTGGTTGCGAGAATCCTGGAGGGGGTCACAACCCAGATATGCAAGGTGTCGGTCATGCTCACATCGACCGGCAAATCAGGAAACGCTGAAGGGTCTTTCAGGGCTCGGAAATGGGCGCCTCCATCGCTGGTCATGTACATCATCGCCGGCGCTGCTCTCACAGCGATTACCGCCGCGGAGGGGCCGACCGCGTCAATAGCGTCGCCCACCAACCATGTCGAAGGCAGACCGCCGCTTTGTTTCACCCATTGCGCATTGCCGGATGCGCTAACCGCAACGATAAAGAAAAATGTCAGGAACCAATGCTTTGTTTTCATAACTCCTCCTTCAAGAATCGTTCACCCATGCCACCGATCAACCGGCGCGCGGGACTCAGGATGACGATTGAAAAACGACACGCGAGATCAGATCCTTCCTGCCCGCCTCGAAGGTCCACTGAGGGTAGGCGGGCGTCCCGTCAAACAAAGGCGGGACTCAGGATGACGACCGCAAAACATCGTCACTTCATCAAAATCATCTTCTTCGTCTGAATAACGTCACCTGCTTGCAGCTGATAGAAATACACTCCGCTAGCGGTCCCCTGTGCATTCCACTCGACCAAGTAGAAGCCGGCGTTCCTTTGCTTGTCGACCAGCGTGGCCAGGAGTTGCCCGAGGACGTTGAAGACCTTGAGCTTGACCGAAGAATGCTGTGCGAGTTCAAACCGAATCGTTGTCGACGGATTAAAAGGATTGGGGTAATTCTGACTCAATGAAAAAGAGGTTGGCACAACCGGCTGAGGACTTCCGGCAAGTATCTGTGCCGGATTGAAAGACCAGCTGTCCGCTGACGAGACAAGATGATGAGACGAAATTCGGATAACGGTCCCCGCGGGTGGAAGATATCGCTTTCCCTTCCAATCGACAAACACCATTCTGCCGAGAACAGACGTGTTAGCCGGAGTTTCGACAGGTGAGATGGCGGGGAGGGGCTCCGCATATGGGATTGCGGAGGATCCAAAGAGCTGATTCCACCCAACCCCGACACCGAGGTTTGTAAGCGCACCACCCCCAAGCGTGTCGTACGAGGTGCTAACTACTTTCGTTTGATATACCTTCACGATCAAACGCATATTCTTTGTGACATCCCAAACCTGTAACGGAATGCGACTGGAGGCTTTTGCATTCCCCGCCAGTGCTCCGCCATCGGACCCAAGATAGTACTCACTTCCCGTATTATCGTTCGAAGTAATCCTGATTTCGTAATCATGGGTAGTGTTGTTCTGCCAGTTGAACCGACCAAGTGCATACGCCTGGATGGTCGAGAAGGGGGAGTCAAATGACCACATGCCGTCAGACCAGACATTTCTCAGGATGTCGAATGCCGGTTTGACGGATGTCCCAGCATATTGCGGAACAGAAACGCGAAAAAAACCTCCTTCAACGTTTGAAATCGTGCCGGAAAGAATTTTTAAACCGTCGACAACCGGACTAGTGTGCCCTAGCGCATCGGGCAGCGAATGGTTGTCAATAAGCACCGTGCCGGTGAGCGAATCCAGAAGGCGATATCCCCTTGCTTTGGAGGCACCGACAGAGTCGAGACCATAGATATAATAGACATGACTTTTTACTTTGGCTGGGTCGACAATTGAAATGGCGAAGTCACCGCCGTCGAGTCCCGATACCCGCGTGACCACCTGATTCACGAGAGGATATCTCATCAGTTTTACGGGTATCGTGAATGATGACGACCACCTGTTACCCGTGGGATCTTTGATGAGAAGGGAGAATGAAATGATCGTATCGGTCGTTGCTGAAGGAACGATGAAAGTCAGGTATGTTGTGGCGTCTGGGGGATCATATTTCAACGCAACACTCGAATAGGCGTTGACTGTACCGACAAAGGCTGAACCACTCGTTGACAACAGTGTAACGGAGAGATTCTGCAGCGTTGCGGTGGAATTGTTCACAAGGGTGAAACCAATCCGGATATCTTCGCCCGGATTCGCAATTCCATCGGAATTGAGATTGTCAGAGACAATCACAGGAGATGTCACCAGCACAGGTCCGGCCGTGGTGACATTGTTGACAAGCCCCGGCCATGCTGTTGACGATGAATTTGTGTAGACGACATTTGCATCAACAGACAAGCCCGAAGATTGTTGAGGAAGTGAATACGTTGCCGCGAACATCCCGTCTCCAGCCTGACCATCTCCGTGTGTTCCGTCATCGTACAGCTGAACCGATGCCGCGGTTGATCCGTCAGACCGGCGCAGGAAAGCATCGATGGACTTTACATTCAGTCCCCGGCAATCAGCGGTTAATGCGAGCTGGGTGTTCTGCCCCGATGTGTAAGTGGGTGTGACAGCCATCGATGGCGGAGATAGCACCTGAGAAGTCCCGCGATAGCTTGATCTCAACTGGACTGCTGAGGCCTTCAATGCAGTGACACTGCTTATCCGGTCTGCTCCCATTGCGATTGTAGCAGCCACAACAACTTCTTGCGTATCACCAGCTGCAAGCGTGAATGGGCCGGAGGAAAACGTAAAGGTGCACTCATCGCTTGGGGCTATCCAACCTTTCCCTGTTACCGGATCTCCCGAAGCGAGATACTTTGTGACGTTTCCGGTTGAAGGATCAATGAAGGGCGTTCCGGTTTTCGTTCCGAGACCTCTCAGGACGTTGTACAAGTCAATGGTGGATTGAGGCTTCCCCGCGCTTGCGTCGACATAGGTCGCGTTGCCGCAAATAGTAAAAATGAACGATGTCATCGGAAGATTTCGATAACCCCTCCGGAATCCGGAAGATGTTATAGCGCTGTCTGAGAATGAGCCGGGAACAAGCGGACCCTGCACAAGAACGTAGCCGAAGGCAGGCAGAGGGGAACCCCAACCGCCATAGACTTCCCGGCCGCTGTAGACATACCCGAGACTCAACGTTGAATCGCAACCAGGAGTGTCATAGATAGTACCAGCGACACCACCCAAGTCTGGATCTGCCCACTGGCCGATGTACATAGAGTCGAGCCGTGCACCACTTTTGTTCACAATCCGGTACTTGGTGAAGATGATGTTCCCCAGCAATCCCAAACGATTGTACCCCCAAATAGTCCGTTGCACTTCGAGTCCGATAGGGGTTGCCCCGCCCATAGAATACGCTCGCTGTACATTCATGTCGTTCGAAACGTGCCAGAGAGTTTGATCAGCGCCCGGGACACCGGGAATATCAACTGAAGGATCGTACACGCCATTGCCATTTACATCGGTGTAAGGAGCCCCATCCGCTGCAGGCCATTCGTTCCAATCTTTGATGTATTGGACATAGATAACACTGTCGGTGAAACTCTGATACCGACGGATTAAATCTCCTTCCTGGGACTGTATCTTCTGCTTCATCGCTGTGCCCCATGTCGTCGTCGGACCGATGTCCGGGCGCACGCGGTAGACACGGTACTTTGGAAGAGAGGGGTCATCGGCAGAACCGTTGGAGAGAATTTTCCCCGCCTGCAAGCCGTGCCAGTAAGATGAGCCATTTGCCTTGAGCGTTCCGTTCTGCCGGCAGACCCAAATAAGCCCATCCTCGAAGGCGGCCGTCTTTCCTGTTCCACCCCCTTTGGGCCATTCAAACCCTTCGTCATCATTTGCATACGGGTTGAAAGAACCGTCGCCGTTGTTGCTGTAGTAATTGAAGATATTGTTGATCAGAAAGGCGGCGTAGAAGTCGTTCGTGGTGGTCTTGGCAAGCCGGTGGCTCTGCGTTTTGTTCTCGTTGCAGTCCTGGGCTTGGAGCGGAACGCGCAGCGTTGTGGCAAGAAGAATGATGAAGAAACAGAAGAAACCCTTGAGGGACTTTTTCATGATTGCCTCCCTGGCATTCATGGCTTGACGATGCTGCTATAGCGTGGATCGTGTCGGGCCAGAACAATTGAAGCAAAAAGTCGATCTTGGATTTCAGCGATCCCCAACCACTTAATCTACCCCCGTCTCGAACAAAACGCAAGCCCACATCACCCAGAAATGGGAAACCGCTTCATTATGAGGCAGAATTTTATTTCTTTTCATATGCCCTTTGAGTTAACTTCTCTCACTCGTGTTTTTGTCAGTTCACAAAACTAAGAAGGCCTTTCTATGAACCGACGCGATGCCATCAGGCTTTTCGGCACATCTCTCGCAACCTTGCCGCTGTCCAAGATTAGATCATTTGAGTACAAGGATTTTGTTTTCGATGACGATGCGATGGATCAATTGGACCGATTGAAGTCAGAACCCGCATGCCGTTGCGAGGTGCGGATGGAGCGCGGTGGCGCGCGCCTCTTCCTGAACGGGAAAGAAGAATATCCCCTCCTTGCCGTGAGCTCGAGCCTGCTCCACACCGCGCCAAGCTATCGGAAGGCCGGCATAAAATTCTTGCATCCTCTGATCGGCCTAGAGGACGGTTGGATTGGTCCTGGCAAGTATGACTGGGAACGGTTCGACAAGTATTTTGCGAAACTGCTGGAGCTCGTTCCCGACGCCTTCCTCTTGCCACGCCTCCACCCCTACGCTCCGGAGTGGTGGAAAGAATCTCACCCGAATGAACTTGTGAAATGCGGCCTACCCATTGACGCCGGCCAATATAAGGCACCCGCGCAGATCATCGAAGGAGGATTCAACTGGACGTCATTGGGTGATCCGTATGCGGCATCGTTCGCATCGGAAATCTGGAAGAAAGAAACCATCGAGATGCTCAGGAATTTTCTCCGCCACATGGAGGCGTCACCGCTTAAAAGTAGAATGATGGGATACCAAATTTCCGGGATGCATACCGGCGAGTGGCACTATATCGGATGCCGATGGATGCCGGACTACAGTGCCCCCATGGAGAAAATCGCCGGCCCGATTCCGTCAACGGAAAGAAGAATCAACAAGGGTGGGCCGCTGATGCGCGACCCGGAAAAGGATCGCGACATCATTGAGTTCTACAGAAAATATCACATGAACACAGCAGAGACGGTGGCATTGTTTGGGAAGGTTATTAAAGAAGAGACAGAGCGGCGGGTGATCTGCGGTACGTTCTTCTGCTATGTTCTGGAGAATGTGATGATCCAGGAGGCGGGACATCTGGTGCCGGAGCCGGTCCTTCGATCGCCCGACTTCGACTACATAGCAACTCCGTATACCTATCAGCGAAGCAACGTGCCTGGCCGCCAACGGTGGGACAGCGACGTGATTGACGATGCGGGCAATTGGCTTGGACGTGCGCGGGGAGTCGGGGGCGACGGTGCCTATAGGGTTCTGAGTGAATCCATTCGTCGGAACAACAAGATGTTTATTTCTGAAATGGATCCGAGCACATACCTTGAGCCCTATAGAAGAAGCGAAGGTGGCTCTGGTTCGGAGACCGTTGAAGGGACGCTCAAAATCCTTCAGCGCGATCTTGGGCAGGTATTTGCCACAGGTCATGCCGGCTGGTTGTTCGACTTCGGTCATCTCAGTCCCCCCTTCAAGGCAAACAGAGGTTGGTACGATGACCCACCGATGATCAAGGTGATCAAGTCGTTCGCGGAACTCGGCAGCACAAATCGACACAGACTCGACATCAGTCCGGTGTCAGAAATTGCCGCGGTCTACGAACCGAAGTCATGGATGGCCACCGAACATTGGTGGGCCGAAGAACCGTGGAACAATTTCGGCATTGTGATCAGCGATTTCTTCGGTCATTGGGTTGTCAACTCACAAGCGAGGACGATCAACCGCGTCGGCGCCCCGACGGATTTTCTATACAGGTTTGATTTGAAGCCCGAAGATCGCTCGCGGTTTAAACTCTTCCTAATGGTCAACACGTTCTTTCTTATAGCGGAAGAAGTGAAACAGCTGCAGAACCTCTTCAAAGGAAGTGGCGCTACGGTTGTCTGGTTCTACGCTCCGGGATACATCGGCCCGGACCGCTTCGAACCGAAACAAATGGAAGTTTTGACAGGGTTTTCCTTCAAGCGCATCGATGAGCCGGGGCCGATGATGATTCGATGCTTGATCGACGATTCGGGGACGAAGTTCTTCAGGGACTTTGGCGTCAAGAAGCCGCACTATCCGCGGTTCGCGGTGGTGCAGGGGGAGAAGGATGGAGTGCGTGTGCACGGTCAGTGGACGGACAACGGAGAAATAGCGTTTGCGAGTAAGGAGCACGACGGCTTCACATCGTTCTATGCGGGGACGGGCCCGTTGCCGGTCGAGGTAATCCGATGGATATCAACAAAGGCCGGTGTGAAGATGTGGAGCTCAAAATCGGACAACGTCCGCGCATCGAAAGGTGCAGCCATGGTCGTTGCCTCCGATGACGGAGAGCGAACCGTCCGCTTTCCTGTCCCAATGGCTCCCATCGAGGGGGGCAATGCCAAGCGGGAGCATCGATTGACCATGGAGTTTGGAGAGGTGAGAGTGTTTATGCGAAAGAGCTAGGTCAAAACGTTCCTTCTGCGACGCATTTATCATCAGCCGGGCGACTCAGCGTCGTGTCTTGACAATGGTTCAAAAGCGCGATACATTTCTGCCAGATTTTGAACCATCACATGCTGAAGAGCCATAATCATCATGCGCTACCTTTGGCTATTGGAGGATGAAGTGATTAAAGCTCTCCTCGTCTGCGGCACAATTCTCTTCCTGGGAGGATGCGAGAGGTTGCCGGACCCCCCTTTGGCCCCCGCGTCTAGCTCCGCCCCAGCAGGACAAATTCTGATTATCCATGGGTTCGGCAATGCCGACACGGCAAGCGTTGGGAATGAGGGATACCGAGTTGGATGGTATTTTGATTTCAAAGACTATGATAGCCTCAGAATCAACTTCTCCGCAAAGCGACTCGCTTTTGGTTCGTCGGTCGATCACATTCTGATCAAGGTTGGACCAGCCTGCTACATCAGTGACTCCCTCTCTGCTTCTCAGAAAGATTTTTCCCTTTTTATCAAACCCGCTGCCATTCCAAAGTCGCAATTCGCTGCATTGGTGTTCATTGTTCCAGACGCCGATGCCACCCTCTTGCTCTCACAGTTACGCGTGATCGGCTGGGCCATGCACTAGGCTCGAATCGGGGAGTCATCCGCTATCAATTTGAAATTGAGTATTCTCACGCACGGTGATTCGATAAGAGTTCAACCGCCTGTTGTCGGCGTGGTCTGTGCAGTTCTATTTCATTTGCACGGCTGATGTTGAGCGTTCCACGAAGAGTGCGCGGGCTGTTTCGTCCCGGATGTTCGGCTTGATTTTTGAGCGACCGTCTGCTATCATGGCTGCAATTGTATTTCGAGAAGGCTCTTCTCGGTCTCCGACATCGGGAAGGGAGGGTGCCTTTGCATTTTCCCCGCAGGAGGTCCCACATGACCGTGTCATCCATCGCCCCACATCCGCACCGGAGGAACAAATCCATGAAGCGATCTCGTTTGATGCTTTCCTTCACAATTGCGTCTGTTATTGTCTTATCGGCACGTGCACAAGAGGGGGGCAGGGTCAGCGACGTTCTGAAACGCATTGTCACCCTGGAAATCCCTGCCTCGGGATATCCTGTCGAGCGCACCGTGGTCGAGGCAATGAAGAAAACCTTCGGTCAGACTGCTTCCGTTGTGGAAGTGCCGGCGGGTCAGGCGCTTCGGAAAGGATCGTTCCGTATCCAGGTCTTGCGCTCCGGCGCCGAAGCGTCTGCTGGTTGGTTTCGACTTCAGATGTCACAAGATGGGACCGGTGAGCTGACGGCATCGCACACTCACTTGCTGTATACGGCATTCTGCCGTGTCCGTGACGAATGGGCCGACAACAAGGTCGAGGAGTTTGCACAAGGGCGAACCGCCTCGACACGCCTTCCGTGGCTGGAAGGAAACGACGGGATGTTCGCTTCCCTGCCCCGTTTCATTCGCAACTATGATCCGGAAGCGACAATCCAGGAGCTCGCGCGGCTTGGGTGCTCGCATGTGTCTGTCAACGTTCTTGCATCTCCGACGGCGTATGAAGAAGGACCTCCGGGAGAGATCTATCCACGTTTTTACGCCAGCAGCCCGGATCTTGATCAATTCGTAGTGAGCGACCTTACCCGTGGTCTGTACCCACCCGAGTATCTTCAGGCAAATCTCGATCTTCTGAAAAAAAACGTTGCGCTCGCTCTTGCTTACGGTCTCACACCGGGCCTCACCATATGTTCACCGTGGACCATGCCGGAGGCTTTCTTCACAAAGTACCCGTACCTGCGTGGAGCGCGAGTTGACCATCCATATCGTAGCTATCGGCCACGCTATACCGCAACGCTCAGTCATCCGGTTGTCCGGTGGCACTACGCACAGCTGATGGTGGCGATGATGAAGGAAGTGCCGGAGCTTGGATATCTGTACTTGTGGACGAACGACAGCGGCTCGGGGTTCGAATATGTGTCGACACTCTATGCTGGCAGAAATGGCGGCGCATATCTCATCAGGGAGTGGAAATCTGATGAATCGATTGCCCGTGCAGCGGGTGAGAACGTTCTACGATACCTCCGCCTGTTGCGCGATGCTGCATCAGAAACCAACCCTCGCTTCCGCGTGATCACATCGGCATCCTGGTTTGGTGCTGAGCAGGATATTATTCTGGGGGGCCTGGGTGATCGATTGGACCTTTATGTTCAACCTGCTGATACGGCGAATGCGCGTCGCTGGCCTGTTCTTCGGGCTCTTGAGACCAAAGGATCTCAGTTATTTGGTGCCGCACGCGCTGCAACCAACTACATCCTCGGTGCTCCGTGTCCGTGGTTGAGTCGCGACAGACTCGAAGCCGCAATGAGCCCTGGCATACGACATGTTGCAGTGACATTTGATCCGCCGTCGCTCGCGCCATGGAGCATCAATAGAGAGATCATCCGCGCCTTTCAGTCTGACACGAAGCGCACGGTAGACGAAATTGTTGGGTCAACAGCACGGCGTTGGGCTGGGATCACCGAAGGCGAAATGCTCGTACGGGCATGGCGTCTCACCGATCAGGCTGTTCGCTCTTTTCCCGACATTCCTCTCTATGGCACCAGCTGGGCGTTTCCATTGTACCGGCATTGGGTGAGACCGTTCGTGCCGAATATTCTGGCAATTCCGGAGAACGAACGACGGTACTATGAGCAGCACATGATTGCCACGTTCAACAATCCTACGATGATAGACTTCGGTGCCGATGCGCTCTGGTTATTGATCGACACGGCACAGGCGAACTCTATTGTCCGGACATGCGACTCACTGGTGTGGAAGCCTTTGGACGAGGCTCTTGCGGTTCTGGATGTCTCACTCAAACGGCAGGCACAAAGCTCGAGCATACGCGACGTACTCCAGGATCAACGCAATCGTTTGCAGGGGTTGCGCTGTTATTTCCGAACACTGCGCAATATTGCCGGCTGGATCGCAAACGTGCGCGGGTATATGGCAGCATCTTCCCGGGGTGCGCAGATAGCGATGCTCTCATCGGTGCGCGCAACAATTGACGATGAGCTGAAGAATGCTGAAGACCTGCTCCGATTGTGGAACACGAGCCATACGAATTTCATGCCAGTAGCCTCACTTGGGGAAAACTGGGCTTTCTATGGGAGCAACCTTGGTGAGTTGTTACAAAAGAAAATCGATCTGATGAAGAAGCACCGCGAGGATATTCCGTTTATCGATCCGAACTTCATGTGGAGGATGGGGGCTGAATGTCCCGTGCCACCAGCCGAATATCTAAAGTATTGAACAGAAGTGTTTCCGGAGATTGTCTCATGCGACGACCTGTGTTCATTATGGTATTCCTGGTCACCCTCGGCAGTCTGTACGCAATGGCCGACGATGGCGTATTTGAAGCCCGGCAGCGCCGGTTTCTGGAGGTTGTGAGCAGAGAACCGGGCGTGAGTATCCACAGTCTTGCGGCGAAATTTGCCGTAGGCCGAGATATTCAAAGAGCCATGATGGAGTTTGACTCTGCCATCGGGTCGTTTCATGGCTACACGCTGATGGGGACCTTCCTTCGCTTCCGTTCCATCCTTCCGGATTCAACGCGCGGGAAGGTGAGGGATATCTTCCGGTCGAGGGGTTTGTACCGGGGAGACACCGAGAACCATTGGGTCATGCATTATGCGGGTCTGTATCTTGCAGCGCAGACCTGGCCACACGAGGACGGAACACAATGGTTCAATGGACGCAGCTCGGATGAAAACTTCCGCGACGCAAAAGAGTGGCTCAATCACTGGATGACGGTTGCGACCACCATCGGCCAGGGGGAGTTCGACTCGCCCACCTACATGCCGGCTTTCCTTGCGCCCATGCTTGTGCTGTACGATTGTGCAACTGATCCGGCCATGAAAACAAAAGCGCAGATGATGTGCGATCTCCTCCTCGCCGACTTCGCTGTGGAGCACCTGCACGGCAACTACGGCGGAGGCCACAGCCGTGATTATCCCGCAGACATTATCAATCCTCTGGCAGCACAGACAACGCGGGTCTTGTGGCTTTACTTTGGCGAACCAAAACGAGAAACTTGGGAAGAAGCAAACTTCCTGCCGAGGGTCCGCAGTTCGTGGGAAAGCGTGTTCGCGGCATTGAGCACATATCGCATGCCCGACATCATTCTTCACATAGCCACAGACCGATCCACACCCTATGTTCAGCGCGAGCGCAAACGGGTGCGCAACGTCATGCGCTTTGGGGACGAACTCAATCCTCCCGCGTACAAATACTCCTACATAACAGAAGATTACATCCTTGGATCTTTACAGGGAGGAGTCCTGGAGCCTTTCCAGCAACACACATGGGATGTCACGTTTGTTTCCGAAAAACCGAACAATACAATCTTCACGCTGCACCCCTATTACTCGAGCCGCCAGCTTGGGATGTTCTTCCCCGAAGAGCTCAACGTTCTTGCACAGGACGTGGACCGGTACAAGCTTGTGTACACAAGCCCGGACAAATGGAACTCCAGCTCGCCATATGAACAAACGTTTCAAAACAAGAACATCATTATCGTTCTCTATAATATTGCACCCGGAGCGCACCACCCCCACATTGATGGATTCTTTCCAAAGACGCTTGATGCCCGCACGGTAGATTCAACGGGTTGGATCTTCTGTCGAGGTGGAAACACCGCTATCGCATTCTATCCTCTGAAACCGTATGAGTGGATTAATGAAGAGAAGAACTGGAGGTTGCGGAGTCATGATCTGAAGAACGGCGCTGTTGTCGAGATCGCGTCGATCCACACTGTTGCAAACTATGACGAATTCACACGCCGTATGCGCTCGCAACGGGTGGAATCGAAGGACTTCGAGCGCACATTGACGGTGACATATCTATCGCTCAGAGGGGACACGCTGACTTTTACGTACGACGGTCTCCGGCTGCTGAACGGCAAAACTGTGGATCTGGCAAAGACCAGGTTCTATGATGGGCCATTTATGTCGGCCGAAGTCGGCGCCGGGATCATCGAACTTCGCTACCGGGATCGCGTCAGGATCCTTGATTTTCAGAAAGGAAGGATCACTGAGCGATGATTCCTCTAAGCCGGATATACTCGAAAGGCGCATCTCTGTTGAGGTCGAGACTATATATCAGCATTGTGTTGCTGGCTTTTCTTACCGATGGAGCGGTCGCGCAGCGTGAGGTCATCTACATGGCGGTGTTAAGCTCTTTTCGCCCCAGGGACAAGGGCGATAGTACACCAGCCGCCGGACTTTTTGTGAGCACCGACCAAGGACACACCTGGCAGCACCGTGGTTGGCATGACTACATACGCGACTTCTATTCTGAGGAGGGGAGCGATGGCACAATCTGGTCTGCCTGCGGGAATGGCGTCCTCCGCTCGACCGACGCGGGCAAGACATGGCGAATCACGACCGACTGGAAAGTGACAGAGGTGCTCAAGGTCAAGGCCGCGGAGATGGATCCAGCGGTAGTTTTTGCTTCGACCGCGTACGGCATTATTCGAAGCACCAACAAAGGGGTTTCATGGGAGAAGAAGGTTCTGGGCATGCGACGCGCTTACTCGGGGGATGTTTGCATCGACCGTACCGATCCACAACACGTTTTGGCTGCCACCGAGGATGGAGCCTACGTTAGCGAAGACTGTGGAGAGCGATGGGTTGCTGCAGATCTCACCGCGAAGGGAGTGCGTGTCGTTGTACAGGACCCACATGATGCAAAACGATTCTGGATCGGGACAGAAGAAGACGGGGTGTTTTGTTCCCAGGATGGCGGGCGGCGATGGGAGCAGCGTTCGACAGGCCTGGATCATAGAACCGTCTACACGATTACTGTGCATCCCCAGAAGAAAAATTGGCTCTACGCAGGTACATTTGGTGGAGGAGTGTACCTGAGCACCGACGGAGGCGCCCACTGGGAGAGGCGCTCCCGCGGCCTTACGGATCTTCAGGTACATGCTATTGTTGTACTTCCTTCCGATCCCCGCATCGTGCTTGCTGGAACGCTGAACAAAGGGCTGTTCCGAAGTATCGACGGCGGAGAGACGTGGCAATTCAACTCTCACGATGATGCGCAGGTGTGGGGACTGTCTGTCCGGTCGATCAAGGCGGGTAAATAGAGCGTTGATCGACGAGTGCGTTACCGCACGACAACGTTGAAGTTCATTGCACCTCAACGCAAATTTGCTTTTCTTTTAGCCGACGAGCATAAACCATATTGCTGCCGATCATGCAAGGTTTACGCTCACGATGGCGGACAATTCAACTGGAGTACACCACATGGTTGACGTTGCATTCAGGCGCGGGGAGCGCCGATTCGCCGCATCATCCCCCTTCTCATTCCCGGATCTTTCGGATCTCGTTCATCCATCTGCCGATACACTCCATATTGCGATTTGGCGTCGGCAATCGAGGAACAGGAACAGTCAATGTGCGCCTTGAAGACGGGCAGACCGTTGAATCCGTTTGTCAAAGCGTCCAGATGAAAGCCGGAGAATTGATACAGACGAGGAAACCCTTGCTGGCGAAATAGAAAGCTTCCAAACGCAGCACAAGTATTCTTTTCATGGAATAATATAATCATGATGATGGGGGGATCCATGCACACACGCTTGGCTATGACCACCGCGATCTTGATGTTGGTGCGTTTCGCACCCGCATATTCCCAGGATTGCCAGGACTGCAAGAATCGACGAGTCACTTTGTATGACAACGAAGTGAACGTTCCGCGCCCGTCGGCAAATCCCGATTCCATCTATCGGTATTGGGACTATTTTTTTATCGCTGGCGGAGTTAAAGAGTATTTGGCGAACACCGATCCAACGCGCGATTGCATCAGGAGGCTTGACGGAGCATTCTTTACAAAGAAGGATACCGTCACGAGCAACATCAAGTTTGGCCTCGAACACGCAAACCTTCCACCCCCCGGGGAAGCACCAGGATCTCCGGATTACCTGCTCTACGGTGTGGTGACCGCGCAATCCTTCACACTGATGCTCGAAACCGGCAAGACGCGAGAGCTTGTCAAGTCTGGTGTCATCGCTCTTCCTGCAGGATTCGACCCATTCCAGATTGGGAGAACCGTTGCAGCGTTTGTGGGTCCGTTGTATACGACGATTATGGATTTCGAAAGAAGGAAGAGAGACCAGGGGGAGCCGTATGCAATTCAGCCGAAGATTACGCTGATTCCCGGAACGGCGAAGCTCAAGGTTAACGAAAAGACAAACATTGATGTTGTGTTCAAAGATTGCGATGGTGCGCCATTGAAACAGCGTCACATCACATTTACCGCAGATGGTGGTACGCTGAAGAGCGCTGATGTCACGACGGACGATCAAGGACGCGGGACGCTGGAGTTTACTGCCGGACCTGTCCCGGCGCTCGCAACCGTGACCTCGGATTATCCCTACCAACAGCCCGCAGGATACATGTCTGCGATAAGCGCGGAACCAGCGTCCATTCAGATTGACAAACCCAGCACTTCTTGGTTCGCTGCGGGGACATTTGCAATTGACAACGTGACAAATCTTCAATCAAGCGGTGCCTTCGAAACAAAAACAGGAGGGGGAAACGACGGAACAACTATCTCGTTCAGCGCATGGGTGACCAATATGAGTCCTATCCCAGGGCAGTTTTCGTCGACATGGTTGACCACAACCCAACTGAAATATGCCGGGAGCTATCATGAGTCGTACTATGAGCATTCGCACATGGAAGTGTCTGCCGGAGGAGTGTTCGCTATGATCGACGACCAGCTGACCAATATCGTTAATGCTACCTCGACCAATACCAGAACACCGGACCTCACGATCAGCATCTACAAAAACTCGTATAATATCAGCATTCAGCAGATGGATGCGGTACAAACAGGTGGAGAAACAACTACGCGGGTCTCTGTCGACCCAATCGCCGGCCGCAAAACAGACACGCAGGTCACGCCCGCCTCCCCCAAGAAATCGATGGGACTGTCCGTGGGGGGAGTAAACAGGGACACGGTCTATTCTAACGTTGAAACAACGGATTTTGGGGATGGGAGAATAACGAAAACCGTGACCCAGGTAACGCAACAATTTTCCTGGAAGGACAACGTCTGCAAACTTACGTACATCCGGGGAATCAGAGAAGATTCCCAGATGAGGAGTAATTATAATGAGGATACATATTCGAACCAAACGTTCCGAGTGACATTCCTGCTGTCGTACACCGGTGATCCTCCGACGTGGGTCGAGGCACCCGAGCAAAATGTGCCGACGAAATTTGTCCTTGGACAAAATTATCCTAACCCATTCAATCCGAGCACAACGATTTCGTACAACCTTCCTCAAACAACGCATGCGACGTTGGCCATCACCGATCTTCTCGGGAGAAAAATAACGACTCTCGTTGACGAGGTGAGACCAGCCGGTCTTCATATGATGCAATGGAATGCAAGCGGATTGCCCAGCGGTGTGTATTTTCTTCGCATGAGCTCCGGTGGAATTGTAGAAACCCGGAAACTGGTGCTAGCGAAATAGTCGAATCCAAAGAGTCAGTGTTGTACGCAAAGAGGGGCCGACTCCGCAAAGGGTCGGCCCCGGTGTTTGCGGGGACGATGGGGCGCCGAAGATGTGGGCCACCGACTGAAGTCGACGGCTTTGGATAAACAAAACCCTTCGTCTATAGAACATTTGAGCCGTCCGATTTATCGGATGGCGCAGCAGGACAGATCTTCTGCAAGCCGCCGGGCTCCGGTGAGCCCACAAGAGCTTTTCTATGAAAGCTGCCGGAGTTTTTGCATATTCTCTGATCGTATGAGTCAAAGCAATTCTCATCTCCCCGTTGAAGATGTTGTGCCGGAGTTGATCAAGGCACTCGCCGGATCGCGTTGTGTGGTGCTGAGTGCACCACCCGGAGCAGGCAAAACGACGCACATCCCGCTCACCCTTTTTGATACCCCATGGTTGGAAGGAAAGAAAATCCTCATGCTCGAGCCCCGGCGGCTTGCCGCGCGGCGGGCTGCAGAGTATATGGCACAACAGTTGGGAGAGGGGGTGGGCCGGACGGTGGGGTATCGCATTCGCGGAGACGCCGTTGTCAGTGATGATACACGTCTTGAGGTGGTGACAGAGGGAATTCTCACGCGGATGCTTCATGCGCACCCCGATCTCCCGGGTGTTGGCCTGGTGATCTTCGACGAGTTTCATGAGCGAAGCATCTATGCGGATCTGGGTCTTGCGTTTGCCCTCGATGTGCAGAAGCACCTGAGGGAGGATCTTCGCCTCCTGGTGATGTCTGCGACACTCGATGGTGTAGCGGTGGCGAGCTTGCTTGGAGACGCTCCGGTCATTGAGAGCCATGGAGCGGCCTTTCCTGTCGAAACGAAATACGCGCGCTTCAGTGCCGAAAAGCCACTTGAGATTCGTGTCGCGGATGTGGTGTCTCGTGCTTTGGCTGCAAACGAAGGAGATGTTCTCGTGTTCCTACCCGGGATGCGGGAAATTCGTCGCACGGAAGAGGATCTCTGGAAAAAACTGTCAGACGATGAAGTTGTTCACGTGCTGCATGGCGATCTGCCGCGCTCCGTTCAGGACTTGGCGCTTACTCCTGACAAGGAGGGCAAGCGGAAAGTCATTCTCTCGACGAGCATTGCCGAGACAAGTTTGACAATCGACGGGGTGAGAATTGTGGTCGACTCGGGGTTCGTACGAACGGCGCGGTTTGATCAGCGGCGTGGGATGTCAGGACTTGTAACCATTCCCGTCTCCCGCGCTGTTGCCGATCAACGGCGTGGCAGGGCCGGAAGACAGAGCGCTGGAATATGCTACAGGCTTTGGACAGAACCCGAGCATGCGCAATTGCCGGACTATCCGGTGCCGGAAATTCGCGTGGCCGATCTTGCACACGTAGCCTTGGACTTCGCCTCTTGGGGTACGCCGACAGGCGAAGGACTCCTGTTCCTTGATCCGCCCCCCGCAGCGCATCTCGCGTACGCACAGGAGGTTCTCAGACGCCTCGGAGCGATGACTGACGATGGACGATTGACGCCGCATGGCCGTGCAATGGCGGCCTTGCCCATTCATCCGCGTCTTGCACACATGATTATCAAAGGAGAACAACTTGGCTTTGGTGCTTCGGCGTGTGAGTTGGCGGCAGTACTTGAAGAACGCGACTCTCTGTTGAGCGGCACCAACAAGGATGTGGATTTGACTGCGCGTATCGACGCGGTTCGGAAATCAAACAGCCGGAAAACCGGTGTGAGCGAACGCGTTACCTCTCAGACGCGGCGGCTCATGGAGATGATTGGTGCAATCAATGTGGACAAGGGTGGTGATGCAGTCGGCCTTCTGCTTGCCTTGGCATATCCGGAACGAATTGCACGGAAGCGACCGGGGCGTTCCGGATCGTACCAACTTTCAGGCGGAGGGGTTGCGGCGCTTCCGGCAGGAAGCCTCCTCGCGCGCAGCGAATATCTCGCGATCGCCGATCTCGATGCAGGATCAGAAACCGCGCGAATCTACCTCGCAACAACTGTCCGCCAGAATGAATTGGAATCCGCATTCGCCAGCGAGATTGTTGTTGAGAAGGAAATAGAATGGAGTGCGTCGGAAAAGCGAGTGAAAGCACGACACCTTCGAAAACTTGGCGATGTTATTCTTCGTGAAGAACCGCTCGAACTGGAAGGGGAGGAAGTTGTGAAGGTGCTGGCCGAGGGAGTCCGGCGAGCCGGTCTGCGTTGTTTGCCATGGGATAAGGATGCGGAGCACTTTCGTGCACGAGTGCAGTGGGCGCGAGGACTCATGGCGGAACTGCCCGATCTTTCGGATGAAGCGCTCGAAGCGTCGATCGCAGAGTGGTTGGGTCCTTTTCTTGAAGGCATGTGGACCCTACAGCATCTGCAGCGGCTTCGGCTGGCAGAAATTCTCCGTTCCAGGCTATCTCAACATGACCTGCGTGAGATTGAGCGCCTTGCACCTTCTCATCTGCAGGTGCCAACTGGCTCGCGCATCGCGGTTGAATACAGCGCCTCTGGTCAGCCTGCGCTTTCGGTGAAACTGCAAGAGCTCTTTGGATTGACCGAAACACCCCGCGTCGGCGGTGGAACAACGCCGGTTACCATACACCTGCTCTCTCCGGCCGGACGGCCACTTGCTGTAACTCAGGACCTCCACAGTTTCTGGCAGAACACCTATCCTGAAATCAGAAAGCAGCTTCGCGCCCGGTATCCCAAACATCCTTGGCCGGAGAATCCTCTCACCGCCACCCCGACACGGCGAACAATCCGGAAGAGATAGGGGTTAGAACGTACCTTAGGAATACTCACGCAAAGTCGCAGAGAACGCAAAGGGAAGATTTAAGTAGTTCTTGAGCCTTTTGTTTTCCGGAAGCCATTAGAGAAACAAAACAGAAAGTCGAATCTTCGTGATGCCGCTGTAATTACACAGAGATCCACGGAGAATCACAGAGTGGCACAGAGGAGATTTCTCTGTGGAACCCCGTGTTCACTCTGTGTCTCTCTGTGTCACGCCTCTCCTCTGAGATGCTCGTGGTTTACTTGTGCTTGTCCGGATACGGCGGATGCGGCGCAAGCTTCACCGGATTTGCCTTCAATTCATCAAGAATTACCTGAATGGCCTTCTCGAGCTGTTGATCCTCGCCCGCAAACTCTTTTGCCGGATCGTTATCGACCACGATGTCCGGGTCTACGCCGTGCCCCTCCATAATCCACTCCTTCCCTTCGATATCATAACGGGAGAACTCCGGCTTGTTGAGGAATCCGCCGTCGAGCAACGGAAGCGTTCCACGGATTCCAACCACCCCACCCCACGACCTCTTGCCGACTACCTTGCCTAGCTTGTATTGTTTGAATCGATACGCGACGATGTCGCCGTCGGAGGCAGAGAACTCATCGATCAGGAGGACCTTGGGTCCCATTATGGTTCCGCCGGGATCGATTGAAGGGCTGGTGTTACGCGCAATGTCGATCATTGCAATTTCCCGACGTAGCCGCTCGATGATCATCGGCGAAACATTCCCGCCGCCGTTACTCCGGCAATCAACGATCAAAGCCTGCTTGCGGAGCTGTGGGTAGTAGTATTTCACAAATTCATTCAAGCCCGGAACACCCATATCGGGAACATGCACGTAGCCGACCTTGCCATCGGTGGCCTTCGAGACTTTTTCCAGGTTTGTCTGGACCCACCCATAGTAATAGAGTGGCTGCTCACTAGCGGTAGGAACAACCACTGCTTCGTGTGCACCAGCTTCCTTCGGCACACTGTTGACCTTCAACTTCACCTGTTTTCCCGCCTTGTTGACAAGGGACTCATAGAAATCGTTCATCTGATTTGTCGGTTCCCCATCCACGGCGAGAATGTAATCCCCCTCCTTCACAGTCACCCCCATCTCCGTCAGTGGTGAGCGAACCGCTGGATCCCAATTTTGTCCCTTGAGGATCTTTGTAATCCGGAAATACTTTGTCGCCACATCGCGATCAATCTGAGCGCCAAGCAGTCCAAGCTGAACACGCTCCGGACGCGGCATATCTCCACCGCCAACATAGGCATGACCGGCACTGAGCTCGCTGATCATCTCGCCGATGATATAGGTAAGGTCAGCCCGATGTGACACATAAGGCACGAGGACCTCGTATCTCTTCTTGATGGCAGGCCAATCGACGCCGTGCATGTTTGGAGCGAAGAAGAAATCGCGCATTTGTCTCCAGCATTCGTTGAAGATCTGCGACCACTCTGCGTGCCGATCGAGCGCAATCTTCATATCGCCGAGATTTAACTTCTCTTTGAGCTCGATTTTCGCCGAGGGGAGATCGATGATTCCGTACGATCCCTCCTGGCCGACAAGCATCTTCTTCCCGTCGGCCGAGATTTCGTAACCACCGACCTCGCCTAATTCGGTCTCCTTCAGCTTCTCGAAATCAAACATCAGCAACTTCGTCTTTTCGTCCTTGCTTCCGCGCCGAGTGTAATAGAGCTTCTCTCCGACTGATTGCAGGTTGCGGTAGCTGGACGCCGGGATGGGAAGCATCGCGATGCGGCCCTGGATTCCATCTGCGTCGACCTTCACCACAATTTCCCTTTTCTCCTCTTTCTTTGGCGCTGCCTTTTCGGGCTCCTTCGCCGGCTTTTCTTCTTTTATCTTCACCTCATCGCTCTTCGGCTCGAAGGGGGAACGGATCTCCTTCGCAAGAGTCACCAGATAGATTTTTCCCATATCGAAATACGCGTTGTTGAATTCCGTCTGGCTATAAGAAGGGGTGAAGGAGCGGTTAGAGACAAAGAACAGATATTTGCCATCAGCACTGAACGACGGCGCATAAGACGAGAACCACCCATCTGTCACGGTTGTTGTCTGCATGCTGGCGAGCGAGTAGAGATAGAGTTTGGTCATCGATTCTTCTTCGGGCTTCGCATAGGCGATCCAGCGGCTGTCGGGTGACCATGCGTAGTCGGAGAATTCGAATGCCGTTGCCTCGGCGACCTGCGCTATCTTCTTCGATTCGACATCGACATACTGCAGACGCAGTTTCTTGTCGGCCCACAGGAGCTTCTTGCTATCCGGAGACCAGAGGATCTCATACTTGTAGACATCGCCGTTCGACGTTACAAGCGTCTCCGGAGCGCTGCCGTCCTGTGGCATTACGTAAATCTCGTCTTCGCCGGAAGCATCAGAGGTATAGGCAATCGACTTTCCGTCGGGTGACCATTTTGAATTCCGCTCGTGGATACCGGGCGTCTTTGTGAGGTTGCGTATGTTTCCATATTTGGCGGGAACGGTGAAGATGTCTCCACGAGCCCCAAACAGAGCCCGGTTGCCATCGGGAGAGATTTCATAATTCGAGACGATTTTGCTGACATCGATCAGGGCCCCGCGTCCACCGTTGAGGTCCTCTTCTAAAAAGATGGAGATCTTTTCGGACTTTCCGGTGGAAAGATCGCATCGATAGATGAACCCTCCGTTTTCAAACACGATTGCATTGTCGCCCAGCGAGGGGAACTTCACATCATATTCCTTGAAATCTGTTACTTTGCGGGTCGTCTTTGACGTGAGATCGTATGCGTAGAGATTCAACTTCTTGAGTTCGTCGCGGTCGGAGATAAAATAGATCGTATTTCCACTCCACATCGGAAAAATGTCTTGCGCGGGATCGTTCGTGATGTTGGTCGTTTGCTTGGTGTCGAAGTCATAGATCCAGACGTCATCCGCTTGACCGCCGCGATAGCGTTTCCATGTTCGGAACTCGCGAAAAACACGGTTGTAGGCGAACTTCTTGCCGTCGGGTGAGTACGAGCAGAATCCGCCGCGTGGCAATGGGAGTTCCTCGGTCGGTCCCCCTGTTTTGGAGACGAGGTACAGCTTCCCTTTGAAGTCGTTCCACTCGGTTCGTCTCGAACGGAACACAATGTGATCGTTGTCTTTCCATCCCATCACGATGTTGTTTGGACCCATCCGATCGGAGACGTCATCGCGACCGAGCGTCGCTGTATATGTTAGTCGTTTCGGAACGCCCCCTTCCGATGGCATGAGGTACACCTCTGTATTGCCGTCGTACTGGGCGGTGAAAGCGATCTGCTTCCCGTCGGGGGAGAAGTGGGTAAACATTTCAAAGCCGACATCGTTCGTCAGCTTTCTGGCTACGCCTCCAGTTGCGGAGACAGAGTACAGATCGCCGGCGTAGGTAAACACGATCTGGTTTCCGTGGATGGCCGGGAAACGCAGAAGTCGGGCTTCCTGTTGAGCGAGCGCCATTGTGACGAGGCATGTGATTGCCAGGACAAGGATGAAGAGGATTCGGGTTTTCATGGATCCCTCGCGAGAGATGGTGTTGGGAAATCGAAAGGAAAGTGTGGGTTGAAAATAACCAGAGTGTGGTTCGAAAGCAAGGAGGATGGGATGGGCGGGCGCGTGGTGAAAAGAATGTGCCGCCGGGCCCCCCTCAAGCATTTCACCACGCAAGGACGCGGAGATGATCGAATATCAAATCAAAACACGGACTGCGGGACTTGGCAAGCCGATCAGGGAGTGCTCGCATTGCGAGGTATTGATCCCGGCAGAAAAAGGTCGAGATCCTCCCCGAAAGGGCTCTTCGGACAAAACGACAAACGAGTTAGCTAATAGCGCTAACTCGTTTTGTTTTGGCAAAACGGAATCAGACCACGACAAGAAATGTCGGGGTCCTCAAAACACATCAGGGTTAGCAAAAATCGCTAACCCTGTGTGTTTTGGGAGCGGGCGACCGGGCTCGAACCGGCGACGTCCAGCTTGGGAAGCTGGCATTCTACCACTGAATTACGCCCGCACTGCAACAGAAGAAATATATGATACCATAGCCCTACTTGCAATACCCAGCAGCAACGATTCAATTGTGTGGTTTTTGCGCCGCGTCAACAACCTTGCGGGGAACAAAACAAATCCTCGTTGTTCATACCTCGCATCGATAGGGGGACACGTGGAGGAAAAAGCGCTTGCTTATTTTTTGCCGGCAGTTCTGTCTCTTAGATATCGACCGTACAGCAGTTCATAGCACTCAGGGCAGATGCCGTGTGTGAACTGAGCCTCCGAGTGCTCTTTGAGGTACTGTTCGAGCTGGTTCCAATATCCGCTGTCGTCGCGAATTTTCTTACAGTTTGAACAAATCGGGATAAGCCCGCCAAGAATTTTGAGCTGTGCGACAGTTTCGTTCACCCTCGTTTGAAGTTCCTTCTCCCGTTCAAGCAGCCGGGCGACCCGCCAGCGATACAACAGGACAAGGAACACGATCAGGAGCAGCGTGCACAGGGCAAGGAACCAATTTGTCTGGTAAAAATAGGGTTTCAATACAATGGGAAGCGCGACCCCGTCCTTATTCCAGTAACCATCCGCATTGCGGGCGAGGACTCGAAAGACATACGCGCCGGGATGGATGTTCGTGTAGTATGCTACCCGGCGCGAACCCGCGTTTCTCCAATCCTTATCGAATCCCTCCAGCTTGAACTTGAATACCATTCCCTCAGGTACGGTGAAACTCAATCCGGCATAGCGAATTTCGAGCTGCCAATACCCTGGTGCGATTTCCACCGGGCCTTGCAGATCGATCGAGACACTATCAACCTTAAGATCTTCTATGGTCACTTCGGGGGGAACCGTGTTGAGAGGAATGGCCGCGGGGTCGATTATGGCTACACCGTTTGTCGTTGGAAACCAAAGGCGACCGTCTTTCGTCCTAACGCCTGCAGGCTGGGAATTGCCATTGCATTCGCTGCTCCGCATCCCGTCCAGTGTACCATAGTTGATTGATGAAACATGCGGGATCTTCCCGTCAGCAAAATTGTTCAACTCCTTTTTGGAGGTGCGGAAAACGCCCCTGTTCGAGCTCATCCATAAGTTTTGCTGATCGTCCTCGAGGATCTGATACACGGTATTGTCGTAGAGTCCGTCCTGAGAAGTAACCCGCGTTGTCTTGCCATCCTTCAATCGGAAGAGCCCATCTCCGTAGGATCCGATCCAGAGCATCCGGTCTGCATCTTCATAGAGTGCGAAGATGTCGTAGCCAAGCCCTTCTTCCTTTGAATAAATTTTTGTATGCCCATCCTTCCATCGAATAAGGCCCATTGTAGTTCCGACCCACATCGTCTCATTCTTACCCCGATAGATGACCCGAACCGAGGAGTGTGGTATGCCCTCGTTGGACATGTTTACAAACTTGCCGTTGTCAAAGCGGTCAATCCCATTGCCACCATATCCGATCCAAATGCGACCCTGGAAATCTTCGGTAATTGCACGCGCGGATTCGTACGAGAGACCGTCGCGGAGCGTATAGTTGACAAAGTGTTTTCCGTCAAAGCGCGATACCCCCTTCATAGTCCCGAGCCACAAAATTCCTCGTCGATCAAGGTGCACAGAGCGAATATGGTTGTGGACAAGACCATCCTTCGAGGTATAATTAAGAAACCGTCCTGATTTCAAGCGGGAGAGCCCCGCCTCCGTGCCGATCCAGACCGTGCCGGTTTCTTTATCTTCGACGATGGCGCGCACCATTGGCCCGGAAAGGCCTTCGGCCACCGAGTAGATTTCAAATTTACCTCGCCATAACTTGTTCACACCATTAAAGAACGTCCCCGCCCAAACGTTCCCCTCCCGGTCTTCAAACAAAGAAATGATATAGTTGGCCGATAGCCCGTCGACGGTCGTAAAGTGTTCCACCTTGCCGGAGGTACATCGAAAGAGCCCATTCGCTCCCGTGCCAATCCACACGCTGCCGAATTTGTCCTGGCACAGCGTTCGGACATCTTCTCCAGAAAGCTCAGGCACTTTCTCACACCGATTGTACGCGGCGCGGTGCGCAATATAGAGCCCCTCGCCGGTACCAACCCACAACGTTTGGTTCCGGTCGAACAACACCGAAGTAATGGCCCGGTTCGGCCACATCTCTTTCCAGGTCATATCCTTGACCGAGGTTCCGTTGAGCTTCTTGAGTCCCCCGTCGGTCCCGATCCAAATCTGACCGTCCTGGCCTTCGGCCATCGCATTGATTGAAAGGTCTTTGAACGCCTTCATCGGGCTGCAATGTGTTATGCGACCATCGATGACCTGCAACATGCCGGTGTGCGTTCCGACAAGGAAATTGCCCTTCCGATCTATCAGAAATGATCTGGAGTAAAACGGCGCGACAGTAGAATCGACCGGAACTAGAGAGAACCGGCCTTTGCGGTGTTTTGCTATTCCGCGAATAGTGCTTATCCAGAGTACCGAATCCTTGTCCTCAAAGAGCGTTGTGACCTCGTTGTGAGGCAACGCCGGCGTGTTCTTCAAATCGAACGTGGTGAAGCGTTCTCCGTCGAAACGAACCAGTCCCTCCTGCGTAGCGAGCCATACATAGCCCGAGCTCGACTGGAGGACTGCAAAGATCTTGTTGTTCGGCAGGCCATCCGTCGTCGACCAGCTCCTGACATGATACTTCTGGAGAGAAGAAGTATACCGGTCCTGTCCGTTGACCGAACCCACGATCACGCAGCAGGCAACCAACATCAATGAAATAAAATGTGATGTTGCGCGGATGGAAAACAATCGGTGTTGTGGTTTTAACGGGCGCAATGAGGTGTCGTCCAAAATACGCGGGATTGGATGTGTGTATGATAGAAAAACGATGGAGCAAATGCAATGCAGCGAAGACCAGCCGCTGCTACCTGAACACCGGGATGAGCTTCATCGTTTGAATTGAATAATGCGTTAAACCGAATGTCACTTCGTCCAACTTGAATTGCATTGGCTTTCCCTCTTCCTCAATTATATTCGTCATCTCGGCTCCTCGAAGCGGCACAGCGAAACGCAACCGCGCCGAGACATCTTTTCCAGCATCTTCGTAGAGACGAATAATCACGTTGTCGTCGTCATCGCATTTTTTGATGGTGCTGAGAGCGATGTTGTCGACACTGAGGGAGAAGAAGCCTTTCTCTTCGGGAAGCGTTGGTTTCGCAGATGCGATGGGGTTGAACACAACCGCCAACGGCGTGTTGGAGCTTACGCCAAACCGCCGGCCATTTCTCCAGCCCGGGCGATGTGTTATCAGCGAAAACCTGTAATGATGATCTCCTGCTTGCAGATACCATGGACCCGCCCCGTGACAACTTCTGCGTGACGCCAGGAGCACCGGCTGCAACACGGGCGAGCTCATCGGTTGATCGGTTGGATCCCGGTAGTCCCACACTGCAACACTGGAACTAATGGTAACGCCGATGTCGTTGTCGGAAGCACTAATCCAGTTCTGGATCGACCGGGGATGTACATCAGAAACTTCTGTGGTATAGCGTTCTCCCGGCGCCCCTTTCATTTCGCTGCTGCCGACCTCAACGGTGCCGAATGGAACCTCATAGGCAACTTGTCCGCGCTGCATCTTGAGTGGAAACGCGAGGCGAAACTCCCGATACTTCGTCCCGTCCCATTTCAGAAGCGATGTCTCGAAATCAATCTGTTTCAACTCGCTATAGAGAATCACCCGTTGCAGGACAGTGACGTGGTTGATCTCCTGCTTCATTTCTACAACCTGCCTGACAGGCCCCAATTCCACGAGATGCCAAATGGGTCTGTAGCTGCCGAGCTTCTCAAAGCCCTCCATTGTCGGCTGCTGTGGCTCCGACCACTCTCCGGCATCTTCTCCAACAGATTGCATCGTGAATAACTCCCCGCCAAGAAACTTGTCTGTGTTGAGTATCTCCTTGTTCGATTCGGCATCGATGATTTGCCAGATGCCTCCCTCGGCAAGGAAAATCCGGTAGAACCTGCTCTGAACAATTGCGATGGGTGATGATGTGGTGTCGGGCACCGCTGCGCGCGGTGACGGGCGTACATAGTACGTAGCGTAGCCGACGGGGGGGACATCTGTAGCTGTAAAGAGCAGTTCAATCGATCTGATACTCCCATCGGCGTGTCGACTGACCGACAGGGTCTGAGAGGAAAGAGGTCTTCCGCCTGCGTCATAGACGGCAACGTTTTTCCTCTGCGTGCCGATGGGAAATGTTGCAGTGAATTGGACTACGGTTGTCCGTTTCCACGAAAGACTGTTGAAGACCACAACAGGGATTCCCTTGGTCTGCGACGTTCTGATTCGCGCTGCTAGGGCACCGGCAGAGCGTGCGAGAACGTTTTTTGCGATGTCGCGTGCATATTCATATTTCGCACAAAACGTGCTATCGGTGATCTCACCGTTTTTTCCACCCCACCCGTGGTCGGGGTAGATTTGCGACTCCCAGGCCGAGGTGAGCTCCTTCTGCGGATAGTGGGCGAACGATTTTGACAGTAGGGCATCAATAGTAGAGAATGTTTCCGCCGCCGGGAGGAAAACATCCGCTTCGCGTTTCGCCGAGACAGCCCAATGATGTGTTGGACCGTGGATGTAGAGCCAGATATTGGGACGTTCCCCTTTGACAACGGGGAGCAGAGGATTTTCAGCCGAAACAGCGTTGAGGAACGGTTCTGCATTTGAATAGCGAATCGGCGGAAGCAAAAGTGCCCGTGTTCCACCCGAAGCTTGATTGAGAGATTTGATTCCGTTCCACGTTTCTATCATATCATCGTATCGCACGGGAGTGCTCATGTCGCTCATGGAAACAATCGGGATATTTGCGCTGCCGTTCTTTATGGAGTTGGTCCAGGTGCGGGCGAATGACGCGACGTAGCCGGCGATCTCCGGAAATCCCTTCCGCCCGACACGTTCGAAAAAGTCGCCGTAGTGGCCCGGGCTAAATGTAAGAACCCCCGACCCATCGGGACTGAGCCATGTAAACAGACCTTTTTCGAAACGGCTGATCAACAGATGGTCCACCCCGGCCTTCCGCATGATCTGCGGCATCTGCATCGTTCGTCCTGGAACATCGGGATTCCAATAGGTGCGGGTGTCACAACCGGGGAAGTTTTTCCTGAGCCACTTTCTACCGGCATAAAATTCCCGGACAAGCCCTTCGCCAGAAAACAAATCTTCGTACGGCTGATTGTACGACGCTCCGACACCGAGGCGCCCTTGTGCAATATACTTGCGTAGTTCTTCTTTGCGATCAGGATGGCGCTCAACGAATTCGCGGAGGAACAAGACATCTTCGAGATCGAAACGGTAGTTCGGGTCCGCCTTCATGATTTCAAGCGTTGGCGTGAGAATCTTCTCGTCCCGGTCTTTGATGCATTGCTCGGGAGAATCCATCCAGGCGATATCCTGATGGGTGGAGACGATCAAGTGCAATTTGTTCCTGGCTGAGCTGGCATCCGAAAGATCGCCGAGAGATTGACCAAGGTGTGGTGCATAGATCGACCGATACTCCAGCAAAAAGCCTCCGTTGGGAGCAGCTTGGCCTTTCAACGTTTGAAGATTCTTTGAAAAGAGATTTATTTCCTTGACGGTCCCTGAAAGGCCTTTGGCATTGATGATGGCTGTGCCGTCGACTTTGAGCTGGAAATGATCCGTTGGCTTGGCCGCGAAAGAGAACACGGCGAACGCGCCAGAACTGTCGACAGCAATGTTTATCGGTCGGAGTTGTGTTCCACCCGCGGCATATGTCACGTTTCGAGTAGCCCATGACGAAGGAGCGTTCAGCCTGGCCCGGTACTGTTTGCCGCTGGTTTGGAAAGAGATGTCGCAGAAGGACTCGTTTGCCACGCGTTCAGCGACGTACGCGAAAACATCTGATTCCTTGAAAACCATGAACCACACCCGTGATCCCGCACTGTCGCCAACCGCTTTGAATCGCACCGGTTGGCCGGGTGTTATCAGTTCGGCCGGGATGAATATTCTCAGGTAGCCAAAGGCATCTGTGTGTTGGTCCCGCATCACGCCGTCGAAGACAAGCCTGACCCCACTGCTGTCAGTTGCCTCCCAGTTCAGGGTGTCGAGCGTGGAAAAGCGGCACATCGCTGCATCGTTGACGATGATCCGAAACCCAAAGACCGTATTGGGACGCGCCATAATACCAGCGCTCACAACAAAGCAAACGTCTTTTCCACTGGTGGTCGCCGGCACGCGCTGGGACTTCCACTCAATGAACATTGTGCCGGTGGTCGCCCGCGTGATGAGAGCCTCGGGGTGATCGTCCCTGATTCTTGGATAGTCGATAACCTCGCCGCTCACCGCTTCGGCATAACCCTCAAGGCATCCCTGGATTCTCTGAAGCACCTGGGCGTTTCGCTCGACAGACTCCTTGAATTGACTGTGCGAAATTCCGGCGGCGGCAAGCACCAGAAGCACGACAACCATCGTTCGAAGTATCACTGTCATCTGGTCGCTTTCTATTTCTTTGTTGATCGATCTCGTTTTGCCCAAACCCTATAGATCAGAACGCACCCAAAAGCGATGAAGATGATCCCCTCAACTATGGCGGCGACTCCTGTATAGTGTGGGCCCTGCCGGCTGAACATACTGAAGATATGCGATCCACGCTCATTGATGATATTGTCAACGCCAAGTCCGATTGCAGCGATTGCGATGATAAGAGAAATCCAACGTTCGGTCATGCATTCTCCGATGTGGGTATGACGAAGATGGGGTAAGATAAGAAACTGTTGGGAATGATGTGTTCGGGGCAAATAGAATGCGAATAAACAGAGGGGCTTGCGGAAAAATGGTTTTGCCCCGCCATCCGATAAATCGGACGGCTCAATGTTCTGCGAAACCCGAAGGGTTTCGTCATGTCAAAGCCGTCGACTTCAGTCGATGGTGCGCTTTCTCAACGGCCCTCAGTGTACATCTTTATAATTTTCCTTACATTTATTTCTGAGTCGAGCGCCGGTCGAAAAACCACCAGAAGGGGTTCCCCCAGGAGCATGCACCGAGCACTATCATCATATTCTGCGATCCGACGTCGGGTGCGATGGCTAAATCGGCTTCCCGCACTCCTTTGTGTCGCACTCATTCTTGCATTGAGCCTTTCGTGTAACGAGTCGCTTCCGCCGTACGATATTCCCTCCACTCTCTTTACAGGTGTCATCCGTCCGCGGTTTGTGAACAGCAAAGGAACTCACTTATGGGTTCTCCTCACGGTACAGAATACGTTTGACGAAACACTCCAGGACGCCGCAAGCCTGGTTGGAAATTTGGAAATCGTCCTTGCACGAGACCCGAGTATCCACAAGACCGTTACACTAGATTCCAGAAGCCTCCTCTACCATTTCAATGGCCTGCTGGGCTATCCCAACTATGCGAACGTTCCATCCATCGATCAACGGGGTATCCTCACGATCAACAGCAAAGACTCGGTGTGCTTTTTCTATGACTGGACCTTTGTGAGCGATGATAGTCTGTATCTTCCGACGCAGGTGTTTCACATGCACGAAGATCCAAAGTATCCCGGCCACTTCATCGCGGACCCGGAGACATTTATTCTGAAGGGGTACGTGCAGGTGTTTACCAGAACCGGTCTCGTCATATTCGAACCTGTAAATTACGTTTTGAACTACGACTCGCCATCATGATGCGCGATGCTTCGATGCAGATGCTCCGTTTGAAATCCACCGTCTTCGCTCGTGTTCTGATCTCCGTTCAGATCTGCTGCGTCGCATTGCTTCTGTGGACAGGCTCAGCATTCGCGCGGCGAGGGATCACCGGAATTCTGGAAGGAAGAGTGCGGGATAAACAAACGAAAGAATTGCTCCCGTCGGTTAATGTGATGATCGTCGGGTCGACTCTCGGGACCGCGACGGATGAAAAAGGATATTTCCGCATCAGTAACATCCGCGCAGGCGATTACGATGTCCGCTTCAGCGTCATCGGCTACACCAGTGTCGTCATGAAAAAGGTGACGATTCTGCCGGATCTTCGCACCCGGATCGAGGTCGATCTTGAGCCGAGCTCTGTGCAATTCCCGATCGTGGAAATTGTGGCAACGCGTCCATTGATACAGGTTGACCAGGCGGCCACCGCCTTTCAAATTGAGCAAGGAAAACTTGATAAGCTTCCACTCACACAGTTTCAGGATATCGTAGGACTTCAACCGGGCACGACGATGGAAGGGAACATCCGCGGTGGAAAGATCACCGACGCGCTCTATCTTGTTGACGGCCTGCCCATCCAGGATGTTATCAGAGGCGGAATCGGAACCAGCATTCCCAAGAGTTCCATCAGCAATATCACCATCACAACAGGGGGGCACGACGCAGAGTACGGAAACGCTCTGTCCGGCATCATCAATGTTGTGACGAAAAGCGGAGAGAACAAACACACTGTCATCACCAGAATTGAACGCGATGACTGGGTACCCCAATGGGCTGACAAGCAGATCGATCAGAGCCTCGAAGGCGAGGTTACAGCGAGCGGACCCGTCATTGTCAACAAATTGTATTATTTCAGCGCCAACATCGGTGCCGTCAGCGGTACACGATGGTGGCAGGATTTTCAGCACTTTTTCACGCTTCCCATCAAAAGTGAATTCAGCGGCTTGAGCAAGCTTGAGTATCTTTTCTCCCCGACTCTCAGGCTTGGGTTACAAGGCATCTATTCCATCCAGGACTGGCACGACTATGAGTACAGCTGGCGCTTCAATCTCAACGGGCTCCCGAAGGAAACAAAAACCTCATATCGTTTAGCGCTCACCCTGTCAAAGACCATTTCGAACAATGCGTTCTTCACGGTATCGGCGAGTACGTTCTACAACCAATCGCGTATTAACGAGGGATCAAAGGAAGAAATGACGTTGTTGCCCTACGCATACGATTTGTATCTGCGCTATGTCATCAGCGGATCGCGAAACTGGTGGGAAAACACACAACAGCACATTTATTCTCTCAAAGCAGATCTGACGTGGCAAGCCCACGGAAACCACCTGATCAAAGCCGGCTTTGTGGTCGATCAGTACGATATTGCATCCGATCTTGTCAAGTATGACCCGCAGATGACGTATTTCGGGAAGCCGATTGCCGGCGCTCCCATGCTCAACTACAGCAATTCATACAAGTATTACCCGCGGTCAGGAAGCGCCTACGTACAAGACAAAATTCAGATCATTGAAGAAGGATCGAATATCAGCTTCGGCCTGCGATGGGATTTCTTCGACCCGACAGCCGAACGGCCGGTTGTCGAGTTTATTCCGATAAGCAAAACTGACTATACACAGAACGTAACTGGAAAGGTCCGAGCTTCGCTGAAACAACAATTGAGCCCGAGAATTTCGTTGGCGCTTCCTGTCAATCCAACCACGTTTTTCTTTCTCAACTTCGGTCAATATTTTCAGTTCCCGATGTTTGATTATCTCTATTCAGGCTTGAATCCCGTTCAGCTGAAACTCGGCACGAAGAACGTGCAGGCAGGAAACGCCGACCTTCAGCCGGAAAGTCTTGTGATGTGGGAGATTGGATACAAGCAGACGATTCGTGAAGACCTGGTTGCCTCCCTGACGTATTTCAGGAAGGACATGAAGAACCAGGTTGACATCAAGACGCTGGTGCCGTTTGACAGCAAAGCTGCCGGAGATTATGGTTTCGCGTCGTACGTCAACAATGCAGCGGGAGATGCCCACGGTTTGGAAATCATTGTCAGCCGGGAAAGGAATGAACGGCTTTCGGGTTCGATCTCGTATACCTATATGGTGACGGAGGCCACCAGTGAATATGTCGATCAAAACCTGAACATCGCCCAGTGGGGTTTCAAGCTTGCGCCGGCGTCGTATCCGCTGAGCTGGGACCAGCGGCACACAGTCAAGGCAGATATTGATTTCAAAATTCTTGGAGATATTCAATCGAATATTGTCATTCTCTACAACTCTCCCAGGCCGTACACATATTACCCCACGCGGGATGGATTCACTCCGCTGGATACCAGCAAAGCTTTTGTTCCGAACAATGCGCGCATGAGTGATTTTTTGAACGTCGATTGGAAAGTCAGCAAATCTTTTCCACTCAAGGGAATAAACGCACTCGTGACGTTGTACGCGGATGTCCGGAATCTCTTCAACCGGCAAAACGTGAAATGGATGGACTCGCAGGGAAAGATCGGGGGAGAGCTTGGCGATCCGGGAGCGTATTACAATCCCCGGAGAGCGAGGGTTGGGATTAGAGTGGATTTGTAGGTGTGACCGATGAAGACGCCGGTCTCAAACACACAAGGGCAGCCGATGTTGCGGGCTGCTCTTTTTTTGTTTAGTCAACGACTAATTGGAGAATGCGGGCGCGTGTGGCCGCTTTCCTTTAGGGTTGGGGTGCGTCGTGTTATCTGCGGTCTGTTCTTCGGGATGGTGGGAGATCTGACAGTTGTGCCAGTAGATATTCTGTATTGTAGCGGATAAGGGCATAGGCTTCGCTCGTGAGCGTCGATAAGTTGTCCACATCAACATCTGTGAGGACTGAGCGCAATGTCGTGCACGCTTGAGTGGTGTTGTTAGCCTGCAGTTGTGAATTGGCCGAGGCAAAGTAGTTGATGTATTTGGCTGCTGTTGGCTGAGTTGTTATCCATCCTAGCGAGCGTGACTGATTTGCATAGGACGTGAGCGTGTCAAGCCAATCAGAACCGATGAAGTTTAAGGGCGGCGCTGTTGGGCCAACAGTCCACCCGTAGAATTTGACTGCATTTTGGATTGAATCCGTATTCGGCATATCTTCATCGGTCGGAAACCGCTCTCGCGAGAAAAGACGGTCAAAATTGAAGAATGGCGAAACGACACACCTGCGAATTCTTGGTAATCCCTTGCTCACCATTATGAAGCCACCAAGGCTATGCCCAGGATCGATGCACGCTGAGTCCGCCGTCCATCCGGATGTTAGGTCGTTTGAGAAATGTCCTGTCCATGTAAATCCATGTGAGTTACCCGGGGTTGCAAGGAGTCCAGCTGGAATGATCTTCCCCTTCAAGAACGGAAAATGGCGTCGGAAGCTTGCTTCTATGAATCCATCGTTTTCAAATCGTAGCCCGCTCGTGTCAGAATCGTAACTCCTTGGGTCCCTCGAAATGTCAATTTCAAACCCGCAAATATTCCCTTTACTTGTTATACCATTTGTAAGCCCGAAGGTGTAGTAATAGAGACTGTCGTTCTGATGATGGTCAACCGCGGCATGAATTCGGACATCCTTTAACGTGGGATATTCCTGAGCAAAAGAGAAAATTGGCAACAAGATACTCAGCGCGATCGACAGAACAAGTTTCAGTGTCATATCACTTACCGTTTTAGCAAACCGTTTACCCGCCGTAGCGAAAGCGAAGGCGGGCTGTGCCGTTGCGAACGCACTTGTTTATTCAAGTTGACCGCTTTTCGAAGGGGTTGAAACCCTTGGAGGTATTGGATGAGATTTAAGGCCACGCCCTAAAGGGCGCGGCTCTACCCCGACCTAGAGAGTGTGGGTGTGGCCCTGACCTTTAGGTCGGGGAATGGAAAAAACACCAACCCAAACAGCTTTAGCCGTTTTCCAACAACTGGTCAACATCAGCTATCTCAGTAAAATCATCTTCTTCGTTTCCACGAAACCGCTCGCTGAGCTTGTCTTTTTTGAGATCGGTTCTATCTACATCATGAGAAATAGAAACACGTGACAAACAAAACGAACCGATAAATCCAGAGCACGTAGAATAATGCAAAGGTGATGAGCGTAGCCTTGGCCAACGTGAGAATTGCCGACTGAGCCCGCACGCGCCTTAAGGCAAGAAATAGATATGACAACGTCGCCGCCGCAACGATGATCGTCGCGAAGTAATCTGCGTAGCCAGTCAAATCCCAATGAGACAGTCCCCGGAGTGCAAGCAAGGCGAGTCTCAGAGAAACGAGAGCCGGAACAAGAAACACCAGCAAATAGGAGAAGAAGTGAATTGAGAAGACAAGGTTCTCGACATAGTAATGCCGTGGCCGCCAGTAGAGTGCCTGCAGAATCAAAGCAAGAAAAGGAATCATGGTGAAGATGAGAGATTTGGATAACGTAGCGCTGGCATAGTCAAAGATCACCTGGTATTGCTCAATGGACATGTTGCGCTCGGCGACTCGCGTTTCCACCATTGCTCTTGCCAAAGAGCCATAATAACTGTGGTTGAGATAGACTTCGAGGGGCGTTGCAAAAGTCTCCGAGCCAAAGAGTGAGACGGCCAGGAAATACGCCATGTTAATGAGGAGGAACAGCTGAACAGGCTTGACGTGCGAAATTCGTCTGCCTTCAAAATATTCATGAGTGAGGAATCCGGGTCTCGACATCAGGAGCCGGATAGATCGATACAATTTGGAATCGTAGTGGGTGAGGACGTCGACAGATTCTTCGATGAACTTGCGAAGAGAATAATCGCTCGACGAGAGTATTCTTTCGCCGCAATTGTGGCAGTACTTGCCGACCAGCACTGACTTACACGAGGGGCAAGTGTTCGAGCTTTTTAGTTTGGATTGATGTGGACGCATCGAGTGTCAATGATTGATGTTTTATCACAAGTGGATTCACCGCCCAAGTCATGAGCCTGACGCTATCCACCAAGCCTACCAGTCTGCCAGCTCGAGTTGGGAATCGACAACTTGATATACGAACCGATTTCATGCTCACCCCCTGACTGAAAAAGGAACTGATAATTGTAGTATGGCACCAGAAAGATTCCTGCATATGGTGTTACCCTGAATCCGTACGCGGTCGTATCGGATCGATGGGCGACAACAGGTCCGGCGCAGATGCCAACATAGCCTACACCGTATTCAACCCCGAAATGGCAGTCCCAGATTTTTGGGGTTCCGTCAGCGGCTACGACGAAGCCAACGTATCTATTTTCGTGCGCAACCATGATGCTCACCTCAAACCCGGCAACAAAGCCGCCCGCGTCTCCGAAACGGTAGCCGAGTTTCAATCCGGGATTGATACATGTTTGGGCGGCGGCTGGTAATAAGGCCGCGAGCAGAAGGATCACTGTGAGCAAACGACGAGACTTCTTCATAATGGCTTGGTCTATATTCTATGGTCGAAGGCCATTACTCAGGGTCGCAATGCTTTCAATGTGTCTACGACCAGGCGCACGGCCTTCATGTCACTCTGTTTGTTGACGTGCAAATGCAAAGGCCAGCCTTCAGGATACCTTTTTGCTGCCACCAACTCCTCTTTTGCCTTTGCCGGCAATTTTGACTTCAGCAAAACTTCCTTCTCCTTATCTCGCACTGCAAGCCCCAGCCTGAATGACCCATCCTGCGGAGTCAGATAAAACAGCGCCTTCCCCTTATGTGTGACTTTGAATTGCCAGCCTATCTTGGGCCCATAGAACTTCCACTCCCGCTGATAGGTCTCGGTCAACGCGAGGAGCTCTTTGTAAACAGGGTAGACGTCGCCCAGGGCTTTCTTCAGTTTCGGCTCATCGGGAACATCCTCTTTGCGGTCGAAAAGCACTTCGGTCGTCGTCATTGTCGTCAGAACCTTCAGTTGTCAATGTTGCAGAGAAGTGGCTTGCGCATAACGTCTAGGTAAACCGCCGTTGCGAGGCGCCAGTAACGAACTGATCGTCGATTGCTCTGGCGCCGAGCAATGGAGCGAGCACTACCAATTTAGCCAATCTCTGAACTTCCTGCGCCTATCCAGCGTGCGAGCGCCGGTTTGCCGTTTGTTAGGCGGCCGTTGCCGGCGCCGTCGTACCTTGACTTAACTTTCTGATTGCACAATCAAACATTATTTCTTCGGGGCGGCGGCCAAGAGGAAGTCTCGAACCGCTTCCCTTGGGTTTCCGTAGTTCAATGCCCCAGACGGCATCTCGCTGAGTTCATAAATGATGTTCTGAAGAGACGGAGCCACGTCGATCTCAAAACGAGCCCGAACTTGATAAACAAAATCATTCATGGAGCCAAGGGTGTGACGATTTGTCTGCCGTGTCAGTTGGACTTGCCTGTATTCTTGGAGCTCCCGTTGGATGACTGTCTGTGATAAACCAATAGTGTGAAGCAGCAATTCAAGTGAGACAATAAACCTTGGCCAAAAAGTTACCGAGTCCTTTAATGGAACGACGACCGAAAGGAGCGTTCTTTCGTTTGTGATTAGGACGAACGGATATCGACCCAAGTTGAATGAGTTCGCACACCAATCGCCAAGTGTATTTGTCGTTGGCAGAGTGAGGTCAACCATGGAATACGGAAGTCGTTTTGCCAGCTTCAATGTGCAGTTGAGTGTGACCATAAACTCCCACTTGAGAGGCCGCCGCCCCCTTCAATTTTAGTGCGCTGGCAATGCCGCCTAACTAGTGCGATAACGAACTTCGTTTGTCCCGCCCATACAAAAACATGGACGCAGCAACGCATCCGCTGTGTTTCAACAGAGCGTCCGCACATAAAAAGGTATTCCGATGCCAGGTGAAGCGCAATACCATAAACTCGGTATTTTCAGAATTGCCGGGAGTGAGAAAAACTCTTCAAAAGGAAATTTGGTCGATAGACAGTTGGATCTATTTCAGAACCCGTCGTCCCGAAACACTTCTATTCGGGACCTCGGTTTTAGATCCCGACCAAAAGATTGTCGGGGTGACATAATTGCTTTGGCGCCTTTGTGGCTGGTAATGGTTTCTCGCCGGCATCGCCAAAATCACTCCAAAATCCTGCTGAAAACATAGCCCTTCGACCACAATTCTGATTTGGGAACGCCTCAATCCGCGCAGGCGTTATCATACTGTGCGATGGGATGCGGGCTGCCATAGAATCCCCTTCGATTTTCGTTGATCTCATCATCGAGATTTATCCCATTTCAAATTTCCACACCATTCAAAAAGGAGTTCACTATGATCCTCGTTCGCAATGTCTTTCAGCTCAAGTTTGGAAAAGCCAGAGAAGCCAAAGCTCTGGTGAAGGAAAATGAAGCCCTTCATAAGAAAATGGGCGGCGGAAGTTCGATTCGTTTCCTGACCGACGTCACGGGTCAGTACTATACGTTCGTCATGGAGATAACGTACGACAGTCTCTCTGCCTTCGAGAAATCATTTACAGGTGTGACGGGCGCGAAGGAGTTTGCCGAGTGGGCTCAAAAATTCAATCCACTTGTCGAGTCCGGCCATCGGGAAATCTTTTCGATTGTCAGTTAACGCGCGTCTGGCAAATCATTAACTGAGCCCACACAACAGAAAGAGAAAACAATGGATCGATTCCTCGCAGTCTCTCCACACACGGCAGGTGATTGCGCCAAAGCGCTTAAGGAAATCCACACCGTCGGCTACATCACGCGCTTTGATTGGGGTTGCATGGATGGCGACCACACAGGGTGGCTCGTTCTCGAAGCGGAGAATGCAAACCAGGCGTTGATGGTCGTGCCAGCCATGCAGCGCCATAAGGCAAAAGCCATAAAGCTCGTGAAGTTCTCTCCACAGGACATTGAAGGAATGCACCTCAAGTAGGTGAGGTTTTTCTTACGGTGAGAGTAACCAGAGCTCATATCAATAAGCCCACCGAACAATGAACTCAGGCAAGCGCGTTAGATAAGAAGCGTTTCACAGAGAGACACAGAGTGAGCACAGAGTTACACAAAGAGATTTTCTCTGTGGCGCTCTGTGATTCTCCGTGGAACTCTGTGTCATTGTAGAAGCATCATCAGATGAAAACCGTTTCACAGAGAGACACGGAGTGAGCGCGGAGTTACACAGAGAAATCATCTCTGTGGCGCTCTGTGATTCTCCGTGGAACTCTGTGTAATTGCAGAAGCATCACACAGGGGAAGCCTTCTCCTCTATCTTTGAAATGGCCTCCAGGAGCTTTGTATCGAACCGAAAAATTGCCTAGTTTTCTGAAAAGGAGGGACTGCGCCGATGAAAACCATTGGATTGGTGGGTGGAACCGGCTGGATCTCAACCGTAGAATACTACCGCATCATCAACGAAGAAACGAACAGGCGGCTCGGCGGACTGGAATTTGCCAGGTGCGTTCTGTATTCTGTTAACTTTGGGGACATCCAAAGGTTCAACGAAAAGCGTGAGACGGAGGGCGTCTTCTCTCTGATGCTCAACGCCGCCAAGAAGCTCGAGACCGTTGGCGTTGACTGCATCCTTCTGTGCGCCAACACGATGCATATGCACGCGGATCGGGTGGAAAAGGAAATTTCGGTTCCGCTCATCCACATCGCGAAGGCGACAGGCGAGCAAATCAGGAAAAAGAACTTCAAGACAGTCGGGCTTCTGGGAACACGCCCCACGATGGAGTTAGACTTCTATACCAAGAAGCTGGCCGAGCAGGGGATCACCACGCTTGTCCCCGATAAGGATGAGCGTGTATTCATTCAGCGGACAATCGACAGCGAACTGCTGATGGGTACGTTTCTCCCGGAATCCAAGAAACGCTTCGTGGAAATCATGCAGAAGCTTCGCTCGCAGGGGGCGGAAGGAGTTGTACTCGGCTGCACGGAAATACCACTCTTGATCAAGCAGGAGGATGTAGATTTTCCCCTGTTCAACACCACCGTGATTCACTCACTGGTTGCAGTCGATTTCGCGCTAAGCGAAGATAAAAGAACACACCCCTCCGCCACAAAGACGGCGGACAAGTAAATCCCCTCTCGCATCAGCACAAGCCACCGCACAGAGGGGACTGTTAGAACCCAGCGCCTCGTCCCTTGCTTATCATGAATTAAACGTCCCCTCTCGTGTGTTGGGTTGAGGGTGGTGAGAGGGGAGCAGAGGGGTGTGTGACACCTTGCCTACTCCACAAAAATCTCATCCGTAAATAACCACGCTTTTTCCCCTGCACTCGGATGCCACGATGGACAGACTCCCACATTTTTTGCCGCAACCCGGATATATCGGGTCTTGATCTTGTCGACGGCACAAGTGAAGTCCTTCGTGAGAACCCGCTCCGTCTGCTCAATCGGACTTTTCAACGCACCGACGTCTCTCCAATTCGTCTTGTCCTCTGAAACGAAAAATGTGACAGCGCTTGGTAAGAAAATCCACGATCCTTGTTGCTGCAAGAAGCCCGCTGTAATCTTGCTGACCGTTCTTGCTTGACCCAGATCGACCGTCGCAATCATGTCGTCCCCTAGGAATCCCAACCACTCCTTATCATTAAGATCGAGTGACGCTCGCTTGCCGTTCATGATCGTTGCTTCACCGTGACCTGCGTATTTAGGGCTGAAAGGCTTTTCAAACTCGGCCGATTTGACACTAAAACATCGAATAAACCTGGCGACAACAGGTTCTGCGCACAATTCGCCGCCAATGACCGCCGTCGCCTTAAGGATCGCTGATCGGGTCAACACAATCGGTGTAGAATATTTCGCAGACCTCATGGTGGGATCTGTACCGTCGAGTGTGTAACGAACCGTCGCCCCCTTTGTATCCGTTGAAAGCCGAACCCTGGTTTCCGTTTCGAAAGAACCCCCGTACGGTTCAATAACAACATTGGGTGGGGCTTTGAAGAGACCAAACGCAGAAAGTGTCGGGCTCGTTCTTGATCGTTCAACAACAACTCGCACCTTTGCTGCCGTCATGCTTGGGAAGCGGAGAAGGCGCTTGTATCCGATCGTGGTCCCCCTGGCGATCTCCCTCCAGGTCTTTCCTGTCCATGCTTCAAGTCGAAAAGCCTCGACTCGCTGACCAACGGTAATGTTCTCTTGCAGCAACGCCCGGTTGAACGTCAGGGTTCGCGCAAGTTGAATGTCGAGAGTTGCCGACTCAACACCGTCCTCTGTCGTCCAATAGTTCTTCGCATCCCGATCGACGCTCGACGCGCCGCTGTGTCCCAAGCGTTCGTTCGACGCAATGACACGCGCCCCCGTGGTGAGGTTTGTGCTGAACGTCTGGTCGAGAGTCTTACGTAATCCTTTCAATGCTTTGATATCATTGCCGCTGATGCGACCGCGCTTATCAGGGGGAATATTCAGGAGCAGCACCGAGTTGCGTCCGACAGAACTATAATAGATGTCGACGAGTTTCCCGGGTGTCTTCACGAGATCATCCTGGCCCTCGTGGTAGAACCAGCCCGGTCGAATCGATACGTCAGTTTCTGCAGGATACCACACGAGTGACTTAGCAGTTTTGATCTTGTCCCGGCTGCCGAGATCATCACCCATCAAATCTCCGGGGACATAAGCGCCGGCGATGGGATCCTGTTGAGAAGAGGCCGCGATAGCGTCGAGGTTCTGTGAAACACGCGGAAGAACGCTCCATTCAGTTTCTCTTCCATAGCCGGATTCGGTTCCTACCCAACGAATGTCAGGTCCCATGATAGCAATAACCGCCTGCGGTTGGAGCTCCCGGATGACTTTGTAGTACGATTGCCAGTCGTATTCCTGCCTCTTTCCATTGGGCCCTTCGCCGCACGCACCATCGAACCAGACCTCAGCGATGTCGCCATAGTTGCTCAACAGTTCGCGGAGTTGGTTTCGGAAATGTTCGTTGTATGTGGGAGAATCGCCGTATGACTTCTCGTGGCGATCCCAAGGGGACAAGTAGACACCGAGTTTGATACCGGCTTCCCTGCACGCTTGAGCGACTTCGCTGACAACATCCCCCTTTCCGCCTTTCCACGGGCTGTTCTTGACGTTGTGATCTGTATACTTGCTGGGCCAAAGGCAGAAGCCGTCGTGGTGTTTCGCGGTCACGATGAGCATCTTCATCCCAGCGTCCTTGATGACCTTCACCCATTGCCGTGCATCCAGATCTGTAGGATTGAAAACAGCCGGGTCCTCGTTTCCTTGTCCCCACTCGCGGTCCATAAAAGTGTTCATGCCGAAGTGAACGAAGGCAATGAACTCCATTTGCTGCCAGGAGAGTTGGCGCGGGGAGGGGATAACCGTAGCCGCTTTGTGTATGATTTCTTCGGGAGACTCGCCGGGCTTGATGATCGCGTAGTTTGACGGCTGCTGGGCTTCCACGCAGGGAAAAAACATGACACATAAATAGAAAACCAGAGAGCAACGCTTGTTAGTGGGGTTTTCTATCATAAGGTATCCCCTTCGTAAAGAGTCATTGCGAGCGCTTTGTGCGAAGCGACTTCTTCTGTCATCCCCGCACGCTGTAGGCGGGGATCCAGAACGTGAACTGCATCGGCCACGTGCAAATGTAGAGCCCAGTCCTGGATTTCCGATAGAAACATTCGGGAATGACAAGGTTTTGGTTTGCTTGTCCCGCTTCTGGATTCCGCTCATAGGCGGGATTCCAAAGAGCGGAACTTCGTCGCTTCGCTCCTCGCAATGACTGAGACTGGTTTGTCACCACGAGAGCGGTCAACGAAATATCGCTTTCCAGGATTCACACCTGCAGGTGGGTGTGAATGTCTTTGTGATGGATCATCCCGTCGGGGCGTATCGCAATACACCCCGACAGGTAAAATCACATGCGTTTAAGCAGATTAAACGGCGATGTAGATTTCTCCAGCGTTATTTTCCACCTTTCGCAATCTCAATTGCCAGTGATTCCCCCGCCTTGAGCTGATAGGGCTCCCCGAAACGCGCCTCTCCAAAGCCGCCCAGCCGTATAGATTTGAGAGTCACGTCACCTTTTAGCGGTGAAATGGTAACCAGGCGCCGCCCCTCAGTTCCCATTTTTTGCTTTACAGAACCGTACGCGTAACCATTCGACCAGAAATACTTACCATCCTTAACGGCAACAGTGAACTGTTGGTCGACAGCGGAGTAGTGAAACCCCGTCAACGCGAGAATCTCCGCCCAGCTGATCATTGCCCGGCCGTAATGATGCCCGCACTCGGCCTCATCGTAAGGATTTCTCTTCAGGCCATCGTAACGATTCCGAACGCTCGTGATGCATTTCAAGCCATTGTCGATCTGGTTCTCGTACAGCATTCCTATTGCCGCCGTGTACTCAAACCCCGTCATCACCTCCGTAAAATACGGGAAGGGGTTCACCGGTCGTTCGTTTGGATAACTCGCCATGAGCAGGGCGGCTTCGTCGCCGAGAGCAAAAGTGCGGAGGCAATTGAAATGGTCTGCCAACGAGCTCTTGTAGTTGTACTTCATGATGCTTTTGAGTGTCGTACGGATGTGCTCTGGATCGGTGAGATAACCGAAATCGCAAACGTGCGCCATCATCTGTCCGATCAACTGATCGACGAGACAACCGTTGCCGAGCTGATAATCAGGATTGGCAAAATCGCTCGACCCCATGCCGACGAGAAGACTCGGGGCGATGTTCGCCTTGTCCATCGGCGGCACGATCTTGTGAATGTAGTATTCGCCATTGAAAAGAGCGCTGTCGATCCATCGACTGCCACGTGCAAACAAGGATTGACAGGTGTTTGCGAAGGAGGTATCCTGCATGAACAAGGCCATCTTGCCGGCAGCCTTCAATGCACCGAGATACCAAAGTCCCATTTGAGGATTGGGGCCGTAATACTCAACATCCATCGTATTGTGCTGGCACCCCTCCATCACGCCGTCCTTATTTGCGTCCCAGCCGCCTGGGATCCAGCAGAATTCAAGAGCTTTCTTCACGTTGGGCCAAAGCCTCGCGAGCATCGACGCATCTCCCGAAAGTTGCCAGTCTCGATACATTTTCATGATGCATCCCATCTGACCGTCGGCAGCAGCCTTGCCCCAAAGGTCCTGATCCAGAGGGAGCCTTGCGCGAAAGCTCATCAGGCCCGCACCGTCTGTCTCTTTGCTGAATTCAACCTCGCGCATCGACTTTGCAATTGAACCGAAAAGAAACGCGATAGCCTGCTCATAGTTCCATACATGCGTGCATGTTCCGGAGCAGCAACCATTGTTATCATCGCACCCCTCCCACGCGAAAAATCGTCCATCCTCTGTCCGAAAACATGTCTGGGTTCTCAGGGTGCTGAGGTTGAACAGTGCTGATTCCTTCACCGCTGGCGGGAGATCGCTTGCACAAAAGGCGGAAACGAAATCTATCGTTTCATTCCACAGGCGATCAAGTTTGGGGAGGGTCTTCTCAACAACATTCCATGCGTCGCCATACAGCGTCGCATAGTAGTTACCGATCCGCTTGGGAGACCAGGCAAAGCGATTTGGAAAATGCCAGGTGATGAAGAATGTGAACTCCTTTGTCCCTTTCGCCGGTATCCTCTGCTGGACGGCAAGGGAAGCCTTTGGTGCGTTGGCGCCGGGAGCTCGATCCGTAAGAAGTCCATCATCGCTGAGATCGTTCCAGAAGTCGAGCAGCGACGTTCCCCAACCAGCCTTCAACCAGGTGGTTCGATAGGATACACCTTCGTTTGCATTCGTGGTCAACGCCATCGTTCCCCAGCGTTCATCATCCTTCCTGACGCTGTCAGAAGACATGAAAATTCCCTGGAAATTGCTCCCTTGACGGTAGGTATTGCGGTTCTTCAGAGAGACATTCTTCGAGCCGTCATTGCCGATGAAATTTTCGATCGTTCCACAAACAGAAACTGACAATTCAACTGCGGTGGTGTTAGTCACTTCATAGGTCGCAATGGCGATAGGAATTCCACTTGCATCGGGGTCGGTCGGGATCAGTGGATTGAACGCTTTGATCTTCACCGTGACCGGTAGACCAGCGTCGGAAAGATTCACGATCCCAAAAGGATAGCTGGCGTCAAAGCTGCAATTTCGAAAGCAAGGGAGGCCTGGATTTGTAGCGTTCTTGACGCCGGAAGCTCCCTCGTAGAGGTATTCATCAACAGGACCCTGCAACGCCCGCACAATCGCGTCACCCTTTGCGGGCTTGACCCGGATTGCGAAGAACGGTGAACCAGGGCTGAACCCCTTGGCGGGGCGGTTCATGATTTCCCAATCCCGCCAGTCTCCTCTTCCGCCGAGCGAGATTGTTCCTGTCCCGATGCCGCCAACGGGCAGAGCAATACGGCCAAGGTGCTGCTGATCGTAATGCTTAAGAATGGGCCAGTAGTGGTCCGAAGCGCTGGCAATCGAAGCTACAATGAGAACAAGGAGGATTGATGACAGGCTTCTTAAGAGAAGACGTACGGTGGGAGCCATGAGACACCTCTCTTTGACAGAAGAGAAAGCGAAAACACGGATTGTTTTCTTTTCACTGAGCTTCTTATTGGTATCCCAAGAGCGCGAGGACGATCCTCACGAGGATTAAAACCCACCCCACCAGCACGATGATCCACGCAACCTTCTTTGCAACCTGGACGAGTATCAAAAATGCAGTGAGAAGGGCAAGGTAACCAAGCGGATCAACTAGGTCCGTCGGCACCTTTGTCGCCGGCAAGACGCGCCCGAGAAGGTATACCACAAACATTCCGACGTAGTGTGCGATAGAGTACAGAAACGTGAGAAGGGCTGACAGGATGTCCTTCCATGGCAAGTCGATGATTGTAGAGAGAACAGCAGCAATTCTGGGCATGGTGTTCCTTTTAGGTTTTTGATGTGCTATGAGTTTGGTTAAAGGATCATGCGACGAAAAAACGTCTCACGCTAAAAAAGGGCATTATTTCCATTCCCTTTGCGCCTTTGCATGAGTGGTTTTGATGTAGCCTCTAGCGGGCTGCTGAACCACCGTTTTGCCGCGCCATCCGATAAATCGGACGGCTTGACTAAATCAAAACCCGAAGGGTTTCGCGTTTCCAAAGGCGTCGATTTCAATCGATGACGAGCTTCTTCCGTAACATCCTAATGTTTTTCGTCAAGGAAGAGTCGTTCTCCGACCACTTGAAAGCGCCCGGTCAGGACTCCCGTAGTTGCCGCGTCGGCAATTCCTTTGAACCCCGGTTGTTTTCCCCCAATGCTCACCTCGAAGACACTAGGCTCCACCACACGCTTCGCGGTAGCATCGATGAGTGAAAGTTGGCGCGGAGCCAAAGAGAAGCTCACCGATGCTTGTTCTCCGACTTTGAGGAACACGCGCTGAAACCCCTGCAGCGATCGAATCGGCACCGGAGCGGAAGCATTCAGTTCAGTGACATATAACTGAACGACCTCTTCACCATTCATGCTGCCCGTGTTCTTCACAGTGACAGAAATCCGTGCATCGTCACCGGCTTTGACCGTCGTTGGAAGCTTGAGATTGCTGTACTCGAATTTCGTGTAGCTAAGGCCGTGTCCAAACGGGAAGAGAGGTTCCCCCTGAAAGTAGCGGTACGTTCGCCCCTCCATGTTGTAGTTGGTGAATGGAGGAAGCTCTTTTGTTGACTTATAGAATGTTATCGGCAGTCGACCGGCCGGATTGTAGTTCCCAAAGAGAACGTCAGCAATCGCCAGACCCGCAGCCTGGCCCGGATACCACGCCGTCAAAATTGCGGAGACGCGTTCTGCCGCCCAATTGACAGCAACGGCGCTGCCGTTCAATAACACAAGAACAATGGGTTTTCCGGTTGCCGCGACGGCCTTAATGAGTTCCTCCTGAGGCTGAGGAAGTCCAATATCAACGCGGTCTCCCCATTTGAAGCCCAGGACATTCACCGGCATTTCCTCGCCTTCGAGTCGTGGCGACAAGCCCATCACCATCACAACGACATCCGATGCTCTCGCGGCCACCAGAGCTTGCTCTTTCATAGTTGGTACAGGTTTGGACCACACCAACTGCACACTCGCGTCTGCCCTTCGGTCAAAAAATTCCACTGTCACGCGCCGTGGAATCCCGGCTTTGAGGTCCACCCACTTCCACGCTGTGAAGACAGAGTGACTGTTCGATGCGTCGACGATCAACGAATCCTCAATCTTCAGACAAACATCGCCGAACGCCCTCGCACCAATAGCATAACGGCCACTCACGGTCGGAACAATCGAGCCCGTCCAACGCACGCTGAAGCTGTCCGTATTCATCCCGGGAAGGGGGGCGTCGCGCCACCAATTGAAGTCCATGTTCTCATCGATTTGTGTGCGGAAGGGAGTGCCACTGAACTGCTGGTTGTTGAAGTACTCCGCTTCTAAGCCGCCCATCGCAGATCCCGCGCCATCCGGTGAGAGGACAACAGGAGGAACAACCGTCAGTGTGGGTATGCCCTCTGCAATGTCACATCCCTGCACATACATCAAACTGGTACCCTTCGGGGCCTTTTCTCTGATGCCCTCGAGCGGTGTGATCGGGTTGGCCGGCATTCCATTGTAGTTGCCGAGGAGAACGTCGATGTCGCCAGCGTTGGGACCAATGACGGCGATCGCGCGTAGTTCTTTTTTCAGCGGCAATATGCCGCCATCGTTCTTCAGCAACACGATCGACTTGCGGGTTGCCTCCAATGCAAGCTCACGATGCTCTTTGGAATCATTGACATCGAGAGGGATCTTTGCATAGGGAACCATCTCGGGGGGATCAAACATGCCGAGTTTGAACCGAGCGCGGAACAAGCGCTTGACCGCCGTATCAACCAGCGACTCGCTGACAAGGTGTTGGCGGACGGCAACACCGAGGCTATCGTAGGTAACACCGCAATTCATGTCGGTCCCAGCGAGAAGCGCTCGGGCCGCTGCCTGGGGTGCAGTTTTGTCGATGTTGTGTGTGGTGTAGAAATCCATGATCGCCCAGCAGTCTGACACGACATAGCCGCTGAAGCCCCACTCATCCCTCAGGATTTTCTGGAGGAGCTCGCTGCTTCCGCAGCACGGTTCGCCGCGAAACCGGTTGTAGGCACACATCACAGATTGAGCATTTCCCTCGAGGACGGATCTTCGCCGAATGTTTCCATTCCCCGTCCCCACCGCGGGTCGCGAAAAATGTTGATGTTGGGGGACCAAAACGTCAATCCCTCGTAGATTCCGCGCCGGCCGTTGCGCAGAGCGTCGTGGTGCTTGGCGCGGGCTTCGTCTGAAATGGCTGTCGCGACACGAAACATCAAATCACTGTCCCACGTTGCGGCAAGTCCGATCGACTGAGGAAACACCGTTGCCTTCCCGGCTCGCGCAACTCCGTGGAGTGCCTCACCCCACCAATTGTACTCGGGAATTCCTAACCGATTGATCGCGGGTGCATTGAACAACATTTGGCCAACTTTTTCGTCGAGCGTCATATGCGACACGAGGTCGCTCACGCGTTGTTCGAGCGGAAGACTAGGATTCTGAAATGGGAACGGCGACTCGACGGCATTTGGCCGATCTTGACTGAGAGCAATTCCTGTGGCGATCAACAGAGAAGAAATCCCTGTGAGGGTGAGTCTTGAAAAAGCGCTCATACATTATCCCTTGAACAAGTCGATTGGTTGAAACACGATATCGCTAGATCCTATCTCAAAAACACTCTAGGGAGAGAAAATAATCTCGCGCAAAGCCCCGCTCCTCGCAATGAACAAAAGTAACGAGGCATTGCGAGCGCTTTTTGCGAAGCAATCTATCGAGCGCAGTTCAGATTGCTTCGTCGTCCCGTCAGAAAGCAATGGGACTCCTCGCAATGGGTATAATGCTCAAAAAGTGTTGCTGTTTTTCATCGGGAGTGAGTCTCACAAAGCATACCCCAAAGAAAACTCTTGTGGCATCTCGTGCAGTACCATCTCTGTTTCCCCTGATCGTCCATCCATGACGC
>JAPLFP010000211.1 GCA_026390585.1 Ignavibacteriales bacterium
AAACGAATTGGTGTTGTTGCCCGGCGCGCGCCAGGGGCCTGTAGCAAAAGGATGAGATCCAGGGGCGCCAACCCAACTCGAGTTGTAGGCTGTTGTGCTGGCGTTCGGAATGTCATAAAAATGCTGAGCGCCTCGTTCGCCTGCGAAGTAGACCCGATAGTCCCACAAACTCAACTTGCCTTTATCCGTGACGCCGGATCGTATCTTCACTATGGCAGCAGGTCTGAATACATCAAAGAAGAATTCTTCCTTTCTACTGTAGGCTACCTGCACCGGTTTGCCGGTCAGCTTCGCAAGACGCGCCGCTTCGGCAGCCTGGAGATTTCTCGTCTTGCCTCCGAATCCTCCGCCGACGAACGGTGTAATAACGCGCACATTCTGAGATGGGAAGCCGAGTTCCTTCGCAACCTCCTCTTTGCAGGTGAAGGGGTTCTGTGTCGAAGCCCAGACAGTTGCTTTGTCACCTTCGATGATGGCTACGGCTGTGTGCGGTTCAATTGCCGAGTGCGCAACGTAGTCATTGAAGTAAGTTTCTTCGACGATTGTTCTTGCCGCACTCTCACCAGCCTTGAGATCTCCATCCTTCGCTACACTCCTGCCTTCCGGCGCGACTTTCAGAAGGTGGTCAAAGATGCTCTTGTCATCGAGATCGGACTTCGGTTGATCGAACTTCGCTTTGATTTTCGAGAGAGCCTCTTCCGCGACGTCGGGATACATGTGCAGGACAGCGACGAAATCACCCTCCTTTATCATCTGGACGTCCTTCATCTTCTTTGCCTCAGAGACATCGACGTCGATGAGTTTGGCCCCGTGAGCAGGGGGCCGCAGTACCTTTGCATAGAGCATTCCGGGGAGCTGGATGTCGCCGGTGTATTTCGCCGTACCCGTGACTTTTTCCTGAGCATCTCGACGTGTCAGCGCCTTGCTCATGACTTTGAACTCGGATGGCTTCTTGATCACAATTTTTCCGGACGCATGTCGCTCGATCTTCTTGCCCTTCGCCAGCTGGGCGTAGGAAACCCGATGCTCTTTGTTCGTCTTGTCGACGACGAAGCCGTTTTCAGTGAGCAGATTGTCTGCGGCAATCTTCAGTTGTTCTGAGCCCAGCTCAAGCAGCACTTGCCTGGCTTCAGCACCGGCTGCACGAAGCGAAGGACCGAATGATCTCGTCGACAGGGAGCCAAAGGTTCCCATATCCCATGGACAGAGATCGGTGTCACCCATTACGATATCAACTGAGTCGACCGATACGTCAAGTTCATCAGCAAGCATTTGCGGCAGGGAGGTGATGACTCCTTGTCCCATTTCGATTTTTCCGACGTAGCACGAAACTCGCCCATCTTCGCCGATTTTCAAAAAAGCGTTGAAGTCGGTCGGGAGGCGGCTACCCTGTCTCTGTTGAGCAAGCAGCGTGTCCCCAATGGTGAAGAGCACAAAGATACCACTGCCGGCGACTTTGAAGAAGTCACGGCGGCTAATCTGATGGTCGGATGGCTCTTCGAGAAATTCGAGTCCTGAGGTTTGATCGTCTTTCATGTTAGAGCCCTCCTTCCACTTCTCTTGCTGCCGTCTGAATGGCTTCCACGATACGGTTGTGAGCTCCGCACCGGCAGAGGTTGTCATTCATCCCTTCAATGATGTCCGCGGTTGAGGGCTTCGGGTGCTTGTGGAGAACCGAGTACGCATTCATGATCATCCCCGGAGTGCAGTATCCGCACTGGAGCGCGTCGTGGTCCATGAAAGCCTTCTGCAAAGGATGCAGTTTACCGTCCTGCATCAGTCCTTCGATCGTAATGACTTCGCGGCCTCGAACCTCTTTGACCGGTGTCTGACAGGATCGGACCGCGAGGTCGTTGACAAGAACAGTGCAGGCACCACATAAGCTTTCGCCGCACCCGAACTTCGTTCCGGTCAATCCCATGTCTGTGCGAAGCACCCAGAGCAGCATCCGATCACTGTCGACCGTCAGCTGCACAGGTTTCCCATTGAGCGTGAACTGAATGGTTTCCGTCATAGGTGACTCCTCCATGATGGAAGATGGAATAGATTGTCAGGTATCAATCTCTCTTGACCGAAGGCTTGATGTCTGCCTTCGCGGGTTGGTGTCTATCGAGAAGGCAGGTGTTTCGAATACCAATTGTTTGCTTCCTCAATCACTCTGTCGAGATGCTCACGAAATGTATGATTTGCCCCGTCGATGATTTCGAGTTGAGAGCCCGCCGGCAGAAGGTTGATGCCTTTCTTCGACTTCTCGAGCAACTGCGTTTCCTCCCAATCGTTCGGATCATTTCCATGGATGAGAAGGACAGGGCAGTGGATTCCGCTTAAGAGCTCCCTCTGGTTTATTTCCTCAAAGCTTCGCAAGAGTTGTCTGCCAATGAGCCGGTCTTGTCCGGTACGATCTTTCGCCGTCAAATACCCTTTCGCACGAATTTCTCTCAACTGCTCCTCGGAATAGTAGTCGGTCCAATCGTACTTCATGTAATCCGTCGGTGCCCCGGTAAGAACCATCGTGCGAATGCCCGGGGCATCGCACTTCAGGCAAATGAATCCTCCCAGACTATGTCCGTAGAGCCCGACGGCTGTACACCCGTTCTTCTTCACGAACTCGAGTGCGCAGTGCAGGTCGTCGATCATGTTGTGGGTTGAGAGAATGTCCGTGCTGCTCTCTCCGCATCCGCTGAAGTCGAACCGCAGAACGTTGTAGCCCCTCTGATTGAACGATTCTGCAAGGGCGTCAAACCTGCCTTGCGAAGATTTGTCGTTTGTGAAACCGTGCGCCATAACAATCGCCGCCTTGGATTCGGCCGGATGAAAGCAACCGACAAGGGTCAAGTGGCGCGAGTTCTGAAAGTAGATTCGATCCATAGAAGCGGGGTGTATGAGAACGTGAACTTTAGACTTTATGTGAAAATACAACCTTGAATGCAATAATCAAAAGCACAACCGCGCCGACGATTTGTGCGCGTGAACCGAGCGAACGGCGTGCCCGTCTTCCTCCGGCGATTGCGAACATGGAAACGAGCATCGTCACGCATCCAATGATGACGCTGGGGTACCAGACGTCGATTCCCAGAGCAGCTAATCCCAGTCCGACGGCGAGCGCATCGATGCTTGTTGCCGTGGAAAGCGTAACGAGTGCCCAGCCCCGGCTGGGATCTCTTAATGGCTCGGTGCTTGGGACCTCTCTTGAAGCAAGAGCCATCCGGACCGCAACGAATGTCAGGAGGACGAATGCGATCCATTGATCGAACGACGCAATATAGGGTTCGATCTATGCTCCCACCGACCAACCCGCAATCGGCATCAAGGACTGAAAGAGACCGAAGTGAAATGAAATTCTGAAGGCCGCCCTTCTGTCATTGAGATAGCCGGATGCGCTCAGTGCCAGCGAGACTGCAAAACAATCGAGTGAAAGCGAGAATGCAAGAGCTATGATTTCTACTGTGGACATCGTTGATCTCGTTGTGCTCGGTTTTTCCCCAGTCTATGCACTGAAGAGGGGGCGATCCCATCGGCATGATAGCGGTTAGACGAGGCAAATCCCCCCTACCCCCCTCTGCAAAAGGGGGGAAATACATTCGAGATGAATCTAAGTAACCGCAATATCCCAATCGGTGTTTCGTTCGCTGTCAGGGCGAAAGTCCTGACAGTTCTCATGTTGAGCTAAGTGCTTAAACATAGCAATCGCCGATCGGTTTTCAAAGAGCGGGGACTAGCATTCTCTTTGCGATACTCTCACTTCAGCACTTCCAAGCGAGCGCAGCAAACGCATCAGTCGTCGGACCGGAAATGGGTTTGGCCAGATCCGTCACAGTGGCAGACACCCCTTCTTGCCGGTAGTACGGTTCGGATGCAATTTCGGCGAATCGGATGACCTGCGCACTTGTTGTGCAGCCTACACAGCATTCTCAAGTCCCCGGGACCGATTTATTGCCTTGTCGGTGGTAGTGCGTCGCTGGATAAGAGTGATTCTCATACTATCGCCAACTTATGGTCAGTGAGCTGATTTCTTGTAGCTGATCGCGACACCTGATCCCGAAGTGTTGAATGTCGTCTCAAAACTCTTCAGACTCGTCACGTACTTAGCATACTCCCAGATGCCGTCGTATCCGCCGCTGCGACCAGAAACGTTGTGTGCGGCAAAACATCCTCCAACGATAAGTTTTGGCGCAACGTCGATGAAATACTGCTTGTACCATTCCTTGTCAGCATCTGAGAAAACAAAATCGAAAGGACCTTCAAGTTTCCTTACAAGGACATGGGCGTCAGCGAGTCGAGCGTCGATGTAGTCGGAAAGACCAGCTTCCTCAAAATTCGCCAGTGCCTGTTTGTATCGTGCCTCGTCGATCTCTATCGTGATCAGCTTTCCGCCCGTTTTGCTGAGCGCCCAGGCGATCCAAATCCCCGAGTGTCCCGTCGACGTTCCGATCTCCAACGCCCGGGTATACTTCCCCTTGATGATCAAATCGTACAGCAACTTGCCATCATTGGCAGGAACGTTGAGGTCATGCCAATGACCAGCGTGGCTGTCGAGAAATTTCTTGATCCTCGCGTCCAAATCCGGTCCCTTCTGAAAGTTCTGAGAGCGCCCGGAATTCATCATCGAAAATGAGAGCAGAAGAACGACAAAAGAATGAATAACCGTGGCCATAGATACACCCCGTTGGTGCGTCGACGAAAATAGCTGTTCTGGACGGAGATAAGCGAGTGTCAGAAGGTAGCAAGAATGATGGAAAAAGGAAAAGGGGGAAGTGGCGGGCAGCAGGCAGATAGCAGAAAGCAGCCTGCAGACTGAAGCGGGAAGGTTTGCAGTGCAGGCTTGGAGCGCGTCATTCCCTCTGTTCTTTCAGTGAGGTTTTTCCTATTTTGGATCTACAATTTTTCATTTTTCATTGATGAATTTTGCATTGATCTATGGCTGATTTTGAGATTGCTGTCATTGGAGCAGGTGTTGTTGGGCTGGCAATCGCCGCCCGGCTCTCAGAGAAGCACAAAAACCTCGTCATTGTTGAAAAGAACGAGAAATACGGGATGGAAACCTCGAGTCGGAACAGCGAGGTCATTCATGCTGGCATCTACTACAACCCTGGTTCCTTGAAGGCCACGTTATGCGTGGAAGGGCGGGAAGAACTCTACAGGATTTGTCGAAAGCACAACGTTGGGCATAAACAGATCGGCAAGCTCATAACAGCAACCAATGGCGATGAACTGAACGTCCTGGAGTCGACCTATCTCAACGGAATGAAGAACAGCGTTCCACTCGAGATATTGAGCAAGGAACAGACGCTGAAGCTGGAGCCCAACATCAATACTGTGGGGTCGATATTCTCACCGACGACAGGTATCGTCAGCGCCCACGAGTTGATGGATTGCTACCATCATATTGCAGTGAACAATGGTGTCACGGTTCAGCATCATTGTGAGGTCGTAGGAATCGAGAAGCGCGGGGGAGAGTATGCGATCTCAGTGAGTGAAGGCGGGCAGCGTTCTACATTTACGAGTGAACGAGTCATCAACTCTGCCGGTCTTTATTCCGACAGAGTCGCTCAGATGGCCGGCATCGATATCGACAAAGCAGGATATCGAATGGTGTTCGCGAAGGGCTCTTATTTTTCAGTAGCTTCCACGAAAGCCAAACTGGTTTCACGCCTCGTCTATCCTGTGCCGCACAAAGAAACGCTTGGTGTTCATGTTGTGCTTGACCTCGGCGGCCGCCTCAGGATGGGACCCGACACCGAGTACATGGATGAGCTGAACTGCGATTACTCCGTGGCGGAATCGAAGAGGAAAGTGTTTGCGGAATCCGTCCGTCGGATACTTCCTTCGATTGCCGATGAAGATCTGTCGCCGGACATGAGCGGTATCCGACCCAAGTTGCAGCGCAAGGGGGAAGATGAAAAAGACTGGATTATTGTCCATGAAAAGGAGAGGGGGTTGGAAGGATTCTACAACTTGATCGGGATGGAGTCGCCGGCTCTGACGGCTTCGGCGGCGATAGCGAAGTATGTAGAAGGAATTCTGTTATAGCTCAGAAACCATGCTACAGTTTCTGAGAATTCTCATCGAACCTCTTTACGGTTCTCGTTCCTATGACGCTGCCTGCACCAGAGCCCATCGAGTCTCAGGGCTACACGATCGCTCATCTTTTTTCAGCCCTGCCCAGTTTTTTTCTTAGTGGGATGTTCCTGATCACCTGGATTGCCCCTGAAGCTCTTGGAGAGAAGACAATATCCTACCTGATGCTTGTCATGTTGCTGGAATTCATCAACGTGCACGCTGCAGGATTCATGGGAAACACGATCATCAGTGAGAGCGAACGTGGGAAAAAAGCGATGACGATCATCGGACTTGGAGTGTTCTACACGCTCTTCGTCGGCGCGTTTGCACTCACATTCAAACAGTGGTGGCCGCTGTGGGCATTTTGGGGGCTCGTCCTCAATCGGCTCCTCGGTGTTCTCCTCGGGAAGGCGCCGACCGGTCAGGAGAAAAACATGATCCAAACCTCCTGGGGGATCGGAGTCTTCTGCTATGTCATGCTTGTGTTCGCGACGATCATTCTTCCTGTCCCCGCATTCGGTGTCACATCGGAAGTGATCGCGAAACAAGGGTTCACGATGCGCGGACTCTGGATCGACGAGCCGTACAGGATGATGGCCTTCGGCTTCCTGTATTTTGCTGTGATCGGATTGACGGAGTTGTTCAGCTACAAATGGACATTTCAAGGCGGAAACGTCGGTCAATTTTTTCGCCGATCCTAGGTCCTTCCGGCGCTTCTGCATTCGCAGTTCCAGAATTTCCACCTCCTTATCCTCCCGGATCAGAAGACGCAAAGATCCTCCATCTGATATACCCCCTTCTCTAGTGGCATTTTATCACATCTCAATTATATTGTATCACGATATGATTGGCACACGATTGTTGCTTACGGTCCATTCAAAGGGGCACCCTATGGCCAGGAAGAGTGTCACAGCTCGTGCAGAGCGGATTATCAGGATTCTCCCCAAGATCATGGGGTCGATTGCTCATTGGCATCATGATCGGATGGTCATGGGCATCAACGAAAGCGGACGTATTGATCGGCCCATCGGCGATTTGAAGATCTCCGGGGGGAAGGGGGTGAAGTTGACGTTTAATCAGTACCAGGCCCTCACCGCGATTCGCGAACTGGGGGAATGCTCCGTGAACGATCTCGCCGATAGGCTTGGTATCGCCCAGAGCACGACGTCTCAGCTCGTCGATAGATTGGTGAAAGGCGGCTTCGTCGGTAGAGAGATCTTTGCCGGCGATCGCCGCAGAATGATTGTCACGCTCAGCAAATCGGGCGCACAGATAATGGAACGGAGAAAACAATCACTGCTCCAGACATACACCCGCATCCTCTTGATGTTGAATGAGAATGATCAGGAAATGCTAGAGGATGCATTCGAGAAGTTCTATCGGGTTACAGCGAAATTGAATCGATCATCGACGAAACACGGAGTTTGAGAATGGAACTTTTCTCAAAAACCCGATGTCACTCCCGAGTGTCTCTATCGGCAGTCCAGAACGCGCTGTCTGGATTCCCGCCTAAGACGTGCGGGAATGACTGTTATCCCTTTTGAGATGTCTTCTGGTCTTCGTTACCCTTATTCAGGAGATTGCGTTGACAATCCTCCTCATCACGTTGTCGGTTTTTGTCCTCTACCTCATCTATGAGAGAGTTGTTCTCGATCGGCTGAGGAAATCCATTCCGCTTGTCATTACCGTGACGGGCACTCGGGGAAAATCGACCGTCGTTCGCCAGCTCGCTTCAATCCTCCGTGAAAGCGGAAAGGTGGTGCTGGCGAAGTCCACAGGCTCGCAGGCGCAATATGTTCTGCCCGATGGGACCGTGGTGGGTGTTGCCCGCCGCGGTGTAGTCTCAATTCTCGAGCAGAAAAAGGCACTCAGAAAAGCTGTGATGCTCAAAGCTGACTGTCTCGTCGTCGAGATCATGAGCATTCGTCCGGAGAATCATTACGTTGAATCTCAGCGGATCCTCAAACCTAATATCGTTGTTCTCACGAACGTCCGAAGAGATCACACGGAAGCGATGGGAGAGAAGGAGGATGAAATTGCGGGGGTTCTACAGCTCGATTTTCCTGAGGGGGCAGAGGTTTATGTCCCACGGGAACATAATAAGCATCTTGATCCGAAGACCTTCCAGACACGATCATTGCATCTCACCGTGGTTCCGCAGACTCCGGTGCTCTCTCCCGCCGATCCGGATTCTGCTCTGCTGAGAAATGAATTTTCGGATAACCTGAATCTCGTCACTGCGGTGGCGAGACGGTTCGGCATTGATCACGCGGTCATCATCCGGGGAATACGAAATGCCGTTCACGACATCGGTCGATTGAAGATATGGACCCTGCAAGCGGGTGGTAAGAGAGTCTTTGCTGTGAATGCTTTTGCGGCCAACGATCCGGATTCAACAGCGAAGGTACTGGAAAAAACCCGTGAGATTCTCGCAGGCAAAGGCGGAGTTTACATTGGACTCCTGAATCTGCGCGCTGACCGCCCCGATAGGACGGTGCAGTGGATTGATTCTTTGAACTCGGGGATGACAAATGAATTCGCCCAACTCTATGTCCTCGGCGGGCACGCGAACGTTGTGAAAAGAAAAATCGACACGACAAGAACTCTTGCATCGAAATCTCCGGACACCACGACTCGGATGATCGTTGACGGGATGGAGGAGGACGGGGTTATTTTCGGCTTCGGCAATATCGGTGGTGCTGGTGAGCGGCTTGTCGAATACTGGCAGCGGGAAGGAAAAGAATATGGAATATGAACTCGTCTTTGTCGCATTGCTTGCTTCGCTGCTCTTCATCGGTGTGACGGGTTTCTACCCCGGGGGTATCATTGTTCCAAGCTATCTTGTTCTTTTCATCCATCAACCCTCGCGGCTTCTTGGGACTCTCATTGCCGCGCTTTTGACGCACCTCTGCTACAAGCTCGTCTCCCGCTATCTCATCATTTTTGGGAGACGCATGTTCGTCTTCATGGTTCTCGTTGGTGCCCTGTGGACGTTCTGTTGGATGCAGGTGTTTCCGATCATCTATCCGGCTTCGCTCGAATTCAGAGTCATCGGATGGGTGATCCCGGGGCTCATCGCCAACAACTTCGAAAAACAAGGAGTGGTTTCCACGACGGCGTCATGTGTGACTGTGACCGTCGCCGTCTATCTTGTCGGCAAACTCTTAGGATTGGTTGCATAGGCATGACAAAGGTGCTCGGTCAGTTCAGAAAGATTTTCCCCAACTCAAAAGAACGAGGTTTGGTTCTCTGCGCTCTCGTAAGTCTCGGAATGCTCGCTGCCGTCATGTCTTTGGACCCGGCTCCTCGCAGTCAAAACACCCAACCAGGGATTACGGCGTCGAAGTCGATGGAGACGGCAATCAAGGCATTGCGCGAGAGCTATCTCTCCCGTGGACTGCAATTCGACGAAAGCATAGATCCGAATCATACCGCTCTCATTGGGGTAGAGTATTCAGAGATGGTTACGACACTCGGGAATGCCGACGCAAAAAGGTCGACAACCAATCCAAACGTCGCGGGTCTCGTCGTACAGCTTCTTGTTGAGGCAGGCGTGCGGCGAGGAGATACGATAGCAGTGGGGTGTTCCGGATCATTTCCGGCTATGGCGGTTGCGACGCTCGCGGCCACCAAAGCTCTGGGTGTCCATCCGTTGATGATACTTTCCCTCGGCTCTTCCTCATTTGGAGCAGACAGGATAGACTGGACGCTGCTGGATATCCTGGAATCGTTAAAGAACAAAGGTCTTATGGATGTCTCGGTCGCAGGAGTTTCGCTGGGAGGAGCTGATGATGTCGGCGGTGACTTCGATCCTGAAACGAGAAGGGTCTTGACGGAGAAAATCAGGACTTCTGGAATACCGATTATCCATGAACCGGATCTTCCGAAAAATGTTGCAAGGAGGATGGAAATCTACTTTGGGTCAATGCCAGCTACGAGAATTATGGCATTTGTCAATATTGGCGGGAGTCAGGCCGACCTTGGAGTCGACCCGTTGGTGTTGAAGCTCGAACCCGGCGTGAATCGGGAAATCACACTGCCGGAGAAGGAGGAGAGGTATGGTGTTGTTTTTGCAATGGCCAAGCGGCATATTCCAGTGGTACATCTTCTGCACATCAAAGGGCTCCTGTTGAAATACGGGCTTCCCTGGGATCCGACGCCCCTGCCGAAGATCTCCACAGAAGACATTTCGCAAACTCGCTCGAGTCTTGATGCTTCTCTGGTTGCAGCCACGAGCCTCTACTTCTTTCTGATCGCTATGATTTTCATTTTGTACAGAAAAGAATTCTTTGGAACACTATCCTGAAGGAGTTGGTCATGAAATATGCGTCGTTCATTCTTTTGCTCGTCGTCGCCACAGGGCTGGTCTGGTCTCCGGCCTCGGCTCAGAAGCAGGCAGTCAAACTGGAACAGCCCGTCCTTCTGTCGTCTTGCGGTCAAAGTCCTGGGCTGCTGAAGATCAAATTTTTCTTTGGCAAGCTTGGGATCGACTACGTGTACAATCTGCAAGCTTCCGCCAATGACCTTGTCGCAAAGAAAAAAGAAGGCAAGCCTTTCAAATCTGTGATCATTGTGGTCGGAGCGAGCCTGAAGGGAATGGGGGCGGCAAAGGTCTCGATCGAGGATGAAATCGATCGGACGAAGAAGCTGATCGCAGAAGCCCGGAAGCAGGGGATCAAGGTGGTCGGTGCACACGTTGAAGGCATGGAGCGTCGTGCTCAGGGAGCGGCTCCCGGTGATAACTCCGACGAGCAATCGATTGACGCGGTCTGCCCGCAGTCAGACATTATGGTAGTGCGAAAAGACGGTGACGAGGACAAGCGATTCACGACGATCTCGACCGGAAAGAAAATCCCCCTGGTAACGTTTGAAAAGAACATGGAGTTGTCAGACGTTTTGAAGAATCTCTATCAGAAGTAATTTTGGCAGAAGTAAACTATGGATCTCACCACCTACGCTTCTCTCATTTTGGCCGTGATGGTCGCGGCATATGCTGTGGCCAAGGTCCTGAAGCTCTCGACGGAAATCTCGATGTTCGTCGCGGCCCTTGCCGGGTGTGTCGCTGGCGGGTTTGGTCTTTCCGCCCGTCACATTGCCGAAGGTGCGATGACGTACCTCGACATCAATCTCATTTTCATCACAGCAACACTCTTCATGAACATCCTCAAGGAATCGGGAGGAGTTGCCTTCGTGGTAAGGGCGTTGTTCAAACGGTTCCACCATCGGCGGGCGGTCCTTCTTGTCCTGCTGACCATCATTCTCCTCGTACCGGGTGCACTGACCGGGGCTGGAAGCGTGACGGTGCTCATCTGCGGGAGCATGGTTGGGACGGTGCTGGTAAGCATGGGTGTTCCTAAAGTGAAAACAGCGGCGATTGTTTTCATTATTGCCGGCCTGAGTGCAGCTGCACCGCCAGTCAGTTTGTGGGCCATGATGACGGCTGCAGGAGTCAATATGCCGTATGTTGGGTTCTTTTGGCCGCTCATGATCCCCTGCCTCGTGGCAGGTATTGCGACGATGTTCATCCTCGGCTGGAAAGGGACGCCTGCAGGGACAGAACAGGTCCTTGCGAGTCTTCCTGCCTCGCCCAAGGGAATGAACTGGTTTAAGGTCTTTCTGCCGTTTGTCATTTTCCTTGGCTTTGTTTTTCTGGGAAGGACATGGCCGCATTCGACAGTCGTTACCGGACTTCCCTTCATGTTCCTCTGTTCGGCGCTGGTTTCTTACGTTCTTTCGCCGCTTAAACTCAATTTCCTCAAGATTTCCCGTGAGACGATCGACCAGCTCCTACCGTTGCTGGGGACATTGACGTGTGTGGGGATCCTCGTTCAGATCATGACGCTCACCGGCGTACGGGGCTTGCTGGCAGTGACTACTGTGACATTACCCGTAACGCTCGTGTTCGCTTCGCTTTTTATCGTTCTCCCTCTCTCTGAGGCAGTCTTGATGTGGGGAGCGGCTCCCGTCATCGGCGTGCCGCTGTTGCTCCTCTTCAACACTCTCGGCCTCAATCCCATCGTTGCTCTCGCAGGGATGAGCATCATTTGGCCGCTCGGGGATGCACTGCCGCCGACAGCAATCATTGGCCGCCTAACCGTCGATGTCACGGGGTACAAAGATTCGTATGTTCAATTTCTGAAGGCATGCATCATCCCAGCAATCATCATGATTGTGATTGGGATGCTCATGGTGATCTACAGCAAACAACTTGGCTTTCTCACTGGTCTTTAGCTGGTTGCTCGCGGAAAGCGCATCACAGATCTCGGTTTGAAATCCGAAACTTTAAATCCGAAATCTCAAGGTAAATCCGAAATTCGAAATCTCAAATCGCAAACAAATTCAAAGCACGAAATATCAAGCTCTAAAGACATCCAAAAACCTGTAGTCCCGTCGGATCATCGTCTGATCCTGTTTCGTATTTCGACATTAGAATTTTGGATTTGTTTCGCATTTCGATATTAGAATTTCGAGTTTTGTCAAGTCATAGGGAAGATACCATATGGATGTCGTTATCACCATCATCTACTACTGTCTGGTCGCCTTTGTGAGTGCGGTGTTGATCTACAGTTTCTTTAAGACAAAGGACTGGCAGAAGGAAGTTCTCACGATCATTGTTGTGCTTCCGTTCCTTCTCCGTCTGTTCATGTTGAAGTAGGACAACGCCATGACCCCTCTCGTTCGTAAACTCATTTTCAGCATCGCGGGATTGACACTGCTTGTGTTCTCGGGCATCAGCTTCTATCAGAGCAGACGTCTGAAGGAACCTGTTGTCGTCAGCGATGGTGTGACACAGGTTGTCAGGCTGAGCAAGTACTTCCCCGGTGTCGAGGGGACAGCGAACGATTGCAACATCTACATCCTCGAAGGAAAGGAACCCGGAGCTACCTTCTGCATATTGGGAGGAACGCATCCTGAAGAGCCAGCGGGACGACTTGCCGCATGGATCTTCGCCGAGAACGCCGTTCTGCAGAAGGGAAGACTGATTGTTGTTCTGAGTGCAAACCGGAGCGCAACCACAGTGACAAGAGTTGGCGGGGCCTATCCGCCTGATTTCGCCATCCCGACATCATGGGGTGAACAGGAATTCCGTCTTGGTGATCGTTGGTCAAATCCTCTTGACCAATGGCCGGACCCTGAAGTCTACATCCACTATCCGAGCGGTCAATATCTCGCCTATGTCGATATACGCAATCTGAATCGCTGCTGGCCCGGGAGAGCAAACGGCACGCTGACGGAGAGGACCACCTACGCGTTTATGGAAATGATCAGAAAGGAAAAGGTCGATCTTGTCATCGATCTTCACGAGGCGGAGCTTCAATATCCGGTGATCAGCACCATCGTCACACACGAAAAGGCGCAGGACCTGGCCGCGATCGTTTCCATGACGCTCACGGATATGGAAGGCTTCAAGATGGGGATGGAGTTTTCCCCCAAGAATCTGCATGGGCTCTCGCACCGTGAGATCGGGGATTATTCTGATGCAGCCTCGCTTCTGTTTGAAGCGCCAGAGCCGTTTCTTGATGCCACCCGCGGAAAAACGACTCGCGAACAATTGCTCACGGGCAAAGACGATTTTGTGGTGAAAGCCGGCCAACACGGGCTGCTCTTC
>JAPLFP010000306.1 GCA_026390585.1 Ignavibacteriales bacterium
ATCTTCAAACGTCAATGCTCCGGCATACACGAGCGCCGAGTACTCTCCAAGAGAGTGCCCCGCGGCCATCATCGCGTGTTCTCCGCGATACAGGTTTGCAGCCACCATGCTGTGAAGAAAAATCGCCGGCTGCGTGTTCTTCGTCTGTTTAAGTTCCTCCTCCGGACCTTCAAAACAGATCTTGCTCAAGGAGAATCCAAGCAAGGCATCAGCTTGGTCGAATCGATGTCGAGCTTCGGGAACCTGCTCATACAGATCCTTCCCCATGCCGACATGCTGAGAACCCTGACCCGGAAAAACAAACGCCGTTGTGCTCATGAGGAATGTGCTAGGGTTTCGGATTTTCAAGTGACCACCGAATGAGGGTCGCCCCCCACGTGTATCCCGCACCGAAGCTCGCAAGCACAATGTTCTGTCCGCGCTTCAGCTTCCCGGAAAGCCACCACTCCGAGAGGCAAAGCGGTATGGTCGCTGCCGTCGTGTTGCCATATCGGTCGATATTGATCATGACCTTCGACCGGTCGATTCCCATCCGATCAGCCGTGGCATCGATAATCCGCAAGTTTGCCTGGTGGGGCACAAGCCACGCGACATCGTCCCCTGTCAACTTGTTGCGCTCCATGATCTCGGCCGAGACATCAGCCATCCCTTTCACGGCAGCCTTGAACACGGGCTTGCCATCCTGATAGATATAATGCATCCGCTTGTCAACCGTGTCATGAGTGGGGGGATTGAGGCTTCCACCACCCTTCATGTACAGGAATGGTCCGCCAGCACCATCGCAGTACAACCGGTTGTCGAGGATTCCGTACTCCGGATCCTCTGAGAGCTCCAGCAAGACCGCACCGCCAGCATCGCCGAAGAGAATACAAGTGTTGCGGTCGCTGTAGTCTGTAATGCTGCTCATTTTATCCGCGCCAACGACGAGGACTTTGGAAGCCGTACCATTCTCAACAAACTGCGCGCCGGTGTACAAGGCAAAGAGAAAACCGGAACACGCGCCGGAGAGGTCGAAGCCCCAGGCGTTTCTCGCGCCGATCTTGTCCTGAATAATGCATGCCGTTGACGGAAAGAACATGTCCGGCGTGACGGTCGCCACAATGATGATGTCAATTTCTGTCGGCTCGATCTTTCGATGGGCCAGCATTGCCTGGATTGCACCCACACCAAGATCAGATGTCGCGCCGTTTTCTAGGATGTGCCTCTCGGAGATACCTGTTCGCGACCGGATCCACTCGTCGTTTGTGTCGACCATTTTCTCCAGGTCAGCATTCGTCAGGAGCTTACTCGGAGCGTAGTGACCGATCGCCGTTATCGTTGCTCTTCGTTTCGCCATTCATTCTTTCATGCAGATGTGGCAGGCTGAGCCGCTTTCGCTGCCCCTGCTATTGCTTGTTCGATATGGGTGTTCAGCTGCGTCTTCGCAACCTCCACCGCTTTCAAGATCATGTTCCTGATGGCTTTCGGACTGGAGCTCCCGTGCCCGACAACGGAAACGCCATTGACTCCCAGAACGGGCACACCACCATATTGCTCGTAATCCATGTCTTTCAACGCGGCCCGAAGTGATCCTCGTGCTGCGCCGATGAGGAGCTTACGAAAAAATCCGCCGGAAGCATATTCTTTCAACTTTGCTTTGAGAAATGACGGTACGCTCTCGCCAAACTTCAAAATGACATTCCCGACAAATCCATCGCACACCATGACCTGGGCTTTCCCCTTGAGGATGTCTCTTCCTTCAATATTCCCGATGAAGTTCAGCGAACTCGACTCCAGAAGTTTGTACGCCTCCAGCACCGCTTCTGTTCCTTTTGTCTTCTCCTCGCCGACATTCAACAACCCAACAGTTGGGTTCTCATAGTGAAGGACCCGTTTGGCATAGATGCTTCCCATGACGGCAAATTCGTACAGATGCTGAGCGCGGCAATCCACATTTGTTCCGGCGTCGACAAGAAGGCACACCCCCCGTTCCGATGGAAAGAACGTGGCGATCGTCGGACGGCTCACACCTTTGATACGCCCAAGAATCAGGGTTGACGCAGAGAGAGCCGCCCCCGTATTCCCGACACTGGCGAACGCTTCTGCTTTTCCCTCCTTGTGCAACTGCATGCCAACGGCGAGAGAGGAGTTCTTCTTCTGCTTTACCGAGGCTGTCGGTGAATCATCCATCGTGATGGTGTCATCCGCGTTCACAATGGAAAGCGCCAGGCCTTCCGTGTCGTGTTTCTTGAGCTCAGCACGGATTTCCTGCTCCTTCCCGACCAGGATCACTTCAAATTCGTTCTTCGCCTGACGCAGGGCCTCCAGCGCACCCGCGACTTCATTCGCAGGCGCGAAGTCTCCCCCCATTGCATCCAGGACAATTCTTAGTCGTTGAGCCAATGGAATCGTACTCGTTGGACAGTGAACCGGTTCAATGCTCTTGGCTACGGAGCTGCCGCCTCTCAACAAACCTCATACAGAGGCAAAATCCCGCCTCGTCTCTGACGAAGCGGGATGATCAGCGCTTCTTGGAAAATCTAGGATTCTTTTGGAATGATGATTGAACGTCCGTCGTAGTAGCCGCAGTTCGGGCAAGCCCGATGCTGCAACTTCTGCTCATGGCAATTAGGGCATTCTGCAGTTGAAGGAGCGCTTGCCTTGTAATGAGTGCGGCGCTTCCGACCGCGTGCCTTCGAATGGCGTCGTTTTGGATTTGGCATTGATGGAACCTCTAGCTAAGAGACGTATGGTTTCTAGTTCTTCAAGATCTTTTGGAGTTCCGACCAACGAGCGTCGGTTTCGTCATGTCTACAGTCACATTTGCCCAGGTTCAGATTCGAACCGCATGTTGGGCACAAACCCGCACATTCTTCGCGGCAGAGCATCTTCTGGGGCAGTCCAAGGATAACAAATTGCCGAACGTCTTCAGCCAGATCCACATGAGTGCTGTCGGTAGAAATCACCTGGACTTCTTCGCCATCCCCCTCCACGGCATCTTGATCCGAGACAAACATGACACCGTATCCAGAGGAGATATCTTGCTCAAACTCTTCAAGACATCGGTCGCATGTGAAGACGCCTCCGGTCTTGATCTCCACCCGCATGTAAAGCTGTCGGCTTGTCTTCTGAAGCGTCGCCTCGATCTGCAGTTCTTTCGTGAAACGGGAATCGAGACCTACCTCTTCGGGTGTAGCCTTGAGGGAATGATGATGTGTACCTTCCGAGAGTTTCGAAATATTGATGCTGAGTACGCTCACCGTTCCCCCCTGGATCCCCTCGCGTTCCATGAAAAAGCGGCGAACGCCTGGAAAATCCAACTTTTTCGATGGTTTTCAACCGTTTTTCGCAAAAAAGCGTTGAAATATAACGAGAAGCCGCAAGAGAGTCAAGGGAAAATTCGGAACACGGGGCTCCCTCATACACACTCAAAAACAAAAAAGCCCTCGCACGGTGCGTGGGCTCTCTTGTCAGCTTCGCTGAGAGACATGGTATCAAGGCTATGCCTGCTTCTCGACCACCATTTCCCCATTTCCTGAATCGGCATGCACAAGTAGCTTACCTTGGACGTAGTCAACCGTCTCATCCAATGCATCCCGGAACTTCTCGAAGTCTTCTTTGTAGAGGAAGATCTTGTGCTTCTCATACTCCTCTTCCCCCACACGCTTGCTCTCGGTAATCGTGATGTAGAAGTCCTTTTCTGATTTTGTGGACTTTACATCGAAGAAATACGTGCGTTTACCCGCCCGCACCCTCTTCGTGAAGATCTCATCTTTGTACGTATTTTCCAAGGTTGTACAACCTCCCTTCAAGATAGTTGTAATGTTGGAGTGAACAATTTGGAGTCCGATGCCCGGAGCTTACATTCCATAGTCCCAGCCAAAGAACTCGCGATCCTCAAAGCCCGCCTCCTATCGGCGGTGCATTCCATCAAGCTCCGGGATTCTTCCTCGCCCTCACCTCCTTACGACGGCAATCTTGCCGGTGCTGGTTTGAGTTCCATTTTCTGTATAAGCCACAAGAAAATAGATTCCGCTTTGAACAAGATCTCCTTGTCTGTTCCGCCCATCCCAAAAAGCCCGACCTCCTCCTTGTGCCTTAAACTCGCAGACGAGAGTTCCATTTGTCGAAAGAATCTTTATCGAAGATTCTGCTGCGAGATTGCGTATGGTCAACGGCGTGACGGACGGAACCACGAAAGGGTTTGGCCCCACGTCGAGCGACGTCATCGTCCGGGCTGCCTGAACAGGGAAGACCTCAAGACTTGACAGCCCTTTCTCCGTTCCGAAGTAGACAATTCCTCGCTTCTGGTCAAAGGCAATCGACCGGATGTCATCACTGACGAGCTTTCCGTTCGTCGTCAGGACAGAATATTGCGCGAGAAGCTGTGTGCCATCGGAATTGAGCACGTTGACTCCTTCTTTCGTCCCCGCCCACTTGTTGTTGACGGCATCAACGGCAATAGCCTGAATGGTCTGTCCGTGAAGCGGAATGTAAGCGGTCTGGCTCTTTGCGGGAGTGCTGGGATCAGTGAAGATTGCAACCCCGAGGTCCGTTCCGACCCAGACATCTCCGTCAAGATCCAGAGCGAGGGAAAGAATCGTATTGCTCGGGAGGCCGTTCGCTATGATTCCCCATCCGCCGAGGGCGCTCGTTCCTGCCACGGTGAAATTCTCGTTGAAGAAGAAAAGTCCAGTGGATGGTTTGTCACTCGGTTCTGCGTTCGCGAGCCACTTGGTGTCATACCGATCGATGAGAATATTCGTAAGGCGGCCATCAGAGATCGATGTGCTGTAATTTGCCGTCCCATCCCCCTTCAGCTGTACGAGGTGAAAACCATTCACGGCGGTTCGGTCTACGATCCAAGTGTTCCCTTTTGAATCGAGGGCAGCGCCTCCGATCACCACGTAGCTCGGGTCAGCGGCCACCGATCCGGCCAGCGCAGGAGTGGTTGTCTGGTCCAGGCGTCTTCGAATTGAATCACCGACGACTTCGATAATCCCCACGCCCCATGAGCTGACCCACACGGTGCCGGGCGCACCCAGTGAGATCTTGTAGTAGTCGTCATTCTTCATGACCGGATAGCTTGCGGAGGTATAGTTCTTCCATCGCGACTCTTCGGGGGCCGAAGGGTCATATCGGTAGAATCCCCTGCCACGAAGACTCGTGCCCGATGCCGCCCAGAGTACGCCCTGATCATCAACAGCAATGCTGCTGAAAAGGCTTGACGCTGGGCCGTTTGGCGCCTTGTATTCCCAACTCCCCGTCCAACGGGCGATGCCCCTCAGTAACGTGCCGACCCAAAGAGTCGAAGTCTGCGGTTGTGCGGCGATGGAGCTCGCCTGATATTGTGAGTTGACTGCGATGACGGTTGAAGGTGCGCTGAAATGAGAAAGAGATTCCAGTCGAAAACTGCCTGCATCCCCCAGGAGAACGACCACGTCGTTCGCCCGTCCCAGAAGGTCGACGACGCACCGATTGACGAAGGCCGCCACTGAAGAGAATTTCTTCCCGTCGAACATCACAACACCAAGCGCAGTGCCCACGACAACAGAATCATGAAGGCTTGAAACAGAGGTGGAGGTATTCGTCGGCAGGCCATTGGCGACGACGTACTGCGTCCACGAAGTTGGGGCTGAGAGATTGGGAGCATCGAGCGAAGCTGAAGCAACGCCAAGATCCGTCGCCGCCCAGATCCTATTCTTGTAGATCTTCACGTCGTTGACCCCCGCCTGCGTCGAGAAACCCAGGTTGGCGTATGTATCTCGGAATTCTTTTCGCGAAATCTGAAGGACAGAGATTCCATAGTCCGTTCCAATGAACAATGAATCACCGCGCACGAGCAACGTCCGCACCATCTTGGCGACTTGTTCCGACTCATGGATGTTGCGAATCTCGGTCCATTCTCCGGTCGGGGCATTGTACGCGTTCACAAATCCATCCGACGAACCTACCCAGACTCTCCCGGTGCCATCAAGGGTGATAGCGGTCAGATCGTTCGAACTGAGACCGTCGGAGTTTGTGAACTTGACGAATCGGTTGGATGAAGGGCTAAACAGGAACAATCCACCAGATGTTGCCACCCAAACGGAATCCGTCGTCGCAGCGACCCCTCGGACCACCTTCATGTCCGTGAAGTTTTTCCAGCGCCCAAGATCCAGTGAACTCTGCTGCCCGACAACCAGAGCAGGAAGACTGACCAACAACCAGCACGCCGCAATCATGATGCTCTTCATGAATCTCAGGCTCTCCATGCGGGGTCGAGTGATCTCACGGTCTTTGCTGCATCCGACGAAATGAAATCCTTTACCATCCCGGTGACTTCGTCGCGGTCGGCAGTATTGGACGGATACGGGATCTGTGTTGCTGACGGGAGTATGACGACGCTAACGCCTTCGGTGTGAAGTTCCTCGTTGGCGTCACGCGTTCCAGCGCCTACATGTTGCTTTGAAGCGGCGTCTGTATGGAAAAGACCGCCGGTTGCAGAAAATTGAAACCAACCACCTCTAGCGCTCTGGCTCACTGTTCCCTGCCTCTGCCGCCCTGTGTTTACGAGAAAAGCCTGCTCCGCATCGTTTCAACTACGTGCATCGGTACTGTATAGAGACCAAGCGTATGGTCATCATTCTTCTTGCCACCGTGGAAATCCGAACCGCCGCTTTCCAACAGAAAGTACTGATTCACGAGTCCACGATAGTACCACATGAGCTTTTCATCATGGGCAGGATGAACAACTTCGATGCCATCAAGCCCACTTTTGATCAGCTGAGAGAGGTCAAATTCATTAAGGTACTTGCCGGGATGCGCCAGAAATGACAATCCGCCGGCCGCAGTGATCATCTTGAACGCATCGATGGGGCTCAACTGATACTTCTTCTCAAACGCAGGCCCACCAGTACCGATGTACCTGTCGAACGCCTCGTGATACGAACCGACATAGCCTCCATCGAGGAGAGCATTCGCCACATGGGGCCGACCCACCGAACCAATGCCCGCTTGTTCCAACACCGCTTCTAACCGCAAAGGGATGCTGAGTGTATTCAGTTTTTGGACGATTCGCTCTGCGCGCTTCAGTCGCTCTCTCCGGAAGAATGTCAGGTAGTCCAGAAGATCCTGATTCCGGCGATCGACAAAATACGCGAGAATGTGCACATCCTTCTCACCGAGAGAAACACTCAGTTCAAGACCGGTGATCACCTCCATGTCGAAGCTCTTTCCCCACTCGATCGCCTCGTCGAGCGCGCCGACGTTGTCGTGATCAGTAATGGAAAGAACAGTCAGTCCGACACTATGAGCTCGTTGTATCAGATCATACGGTGATAGCGCACCGTCCGAGTGCGTTGTATGCGTGTGCAGATCTGCGCGGCTTGCTGAGGGTGGGGATACTTGAGACAAGTTCCCCCTGCTCCCAGACTCCACCTTCTGCGACATGAATTCTTATGATGATAGTTTGACATGTGAAGTTTCCAATGATAGCGCCCGATTGGATTGACCCGGAGCGGAGGGATCCCCCACAGACATCCGTGAGGCGGGAATGAACCTAGAGATAGTGCTTGCGGAATTCTTCGTAATCGTTGATGGTCAACTTGTTCCCCTCTAGCTGCAAATGTCCTTCCCGAATAAACTGGTGAATCATACGAGAGACTGTCTCGCGCGAGGTGCCTGCCATGTTTGCCATGTCTTGCTGCAATGGCAATTCGTCGATCTCCACTTTCCCTTTGCGGAACACGCCGATGTCATCCGCAAGCATGAGGATAACGTTGGCAACACGACCGGATGCGTCTTTCAACGAAAGGCTTTTGATCTGAGCGTCAGCTTTTCGAAGCCGGGTTGTGAGCTCGCCGAGGAGTGAAATGGCCACCTGGGGATGTTCATGGAGCAGTTTGAGGAAGTCGCGCCGGTGAATCATAAACAGCTCGGCTTTGGTAAGCGCTACAACACTTGCTGATCGCGCCAGCCCGTCCAGAAGTGACATTTCGCCGAAAAACTCGCCGGACCCGAATATCGAAAGTATCACTTCCCGTCCGTCCTCATCCGTTCGCACGATCTTCACTTTCCCTGTGATGATCACGAACAGCGCCGCCCCGGTCTCCTTTTCAAGGACAACGATGTTGCCCCTTTTGTACTTCTTGCGGAGGCCGAGCTTTTCGATCTTCTTCAGCTCGGGTTCTTCGAGGTCCGCGAAAATGGGAACGTTTTGTAGGAAGCTCAATTCCTCAACCAGGAGTTCAATCGTGAGTAGATTGCAGGCCTTTGGGAGGGCGATCTATGAAACGGTGCTCCTGCCCCATCTACCGCACCTTTCGGGCGTTAAATATATCCGCATGTGTGATGAAAGTCAAGGCTAAATCCTTAGCACAAAATGGCTTAAGAACACCCTTCGTGAGCTTGAGTCAGTCAGACGGACCCCCGTTCCACGGCTCACCACAGCACATCTACTCGCGCCGACCGCATCAGGCTTACTTTGGTGCAGACCGAGCATATGTTGCTTTGCCGATCTGTTTCAAGGGCGACGCGGCACATGATACGACATCAGTCGACTGTCTTGGCGATTTTGACGCTTGCCTTTCCCTGTGCCCTTCCGCCATAGTACCAAAAAGAACAGGATCCCAGATTGCCGGCGGCCGGGCTGTATCCCCGCTGTGTGATTGCAGGTACAAATTTATGAACCCCTTTTACGTAGTCTCTAATAGAGTTTCGTAGAATCATGTGAGGGCGCACAGGTAATCAACTCTAACAGGTCTCCAGCGCATCTCACACAGAGAAAAATCGCCAAGGTGAACCCATCATGAAACGATTTGCATTTTTCGCCGGCTTCTTGCTCCTCACGACTGCCGTTGCCGTCCCTCTCTTCCTGCTGAAAAAAGGGAAAGCGTTCCGGCATGAAGAGGATGACAACATCCGGTACGATATTGATGACTACATGGCTGCTGAAGGACTGTAGACTTCAGGACAACCGTTCGAGGATGAATTGGACGATGATACCCGCATCATCGATTGGATGTTTGGAGGGAGAATCGAATTCTGGAGAAAGCCTTGCCTGAAGTCTATCGGCGGCGTTCCGTACGTGTTCGGGAATTGTCGTTTCTGAAGCAAGTGTGCGAAGCTGAGTCATAAGATCCCTTCCGTACTGCTTTTCCGGAAAGTGTTTTTCCAATTCCACAATCGCGATTCCCACAGCCCGTCGCGCTGACGTTCGGGCTCTACCCTGATTTCCGTTTCGTTCCGCTTCTCTCGCCCGCGCAAGCTCCAGATTTATTCCGTCTCTCCAATTCATACTTCGAGCACCTTGTTCAAAATCCCAGCCAGTGTTTCAGGACATTCAAGTTGAGGAACGTGACCGCACCGGTCGATGAGGTGCACTGTCGAATGCGGAATAAACTTTTGCAGTACATCGACACTCTTGGGCGATGTCACTCCGTCCTGTTTTCCCCAGATAATGCTCACGGGCATTGCGAGACGCGAGAGTTCCTCGCCCAGGAAATCATTGGCCTCAATTGAGGCCACGAGTTCATTCATTCTGCGCCCCCCAAGTTCACGATAGATACTCCCTACAAACGGTTTGAAGTACCACGGATAGTGATACCACAGCGCATTCAGAAGTCGTTGCGTGTCGCTTACAGATGTCAATGTAAAAAGGTCGCGCAGGTTTTCCACTCCGGGATAATAGACCCCAGCAGCGTCAACCAACACAAGATGTTCGACGCGTTCCGGAGACTGTACGGCGTAGCGGCAGCAGAGCCATCCTCCAAGTGACTGTCCCGCTAAAATGATGGGTGTCTCCGTAACCGCGGCAATCAGCTCCGACAATGCCTCGACATGCTCACTCAGTGTACAGAATCCTCTCACGGAATCCGCGGTCGAAAATCCAAACCCCGGTAAATCAAGAGCGACAATGCGGTGCGACACTTTCAGGTGTGGCAACATCCTCACCCAGGTACTCGAAGATGTTCCTAACCCGTGAACCAAAACGATCGTTCCCTTTGGATGGGAATGCTCCCTGACTAGATAGTGAATCGTACTCCCCGTGCCCCTCAGCATCTTGCTTTCAAACCCGAGGGAACGGAATTGTCTCCGGACGGACCGGTGAAGAAGGCGCAGAAGCATCATCAGAATGGAAACTTGCGCTGGTACCAGTGACGGGTCATTTCTAACCAGAAAAAGAGTCCCCGAAATTTTCCAAGGGGGGCATAATGCTTTTCGATGGTCGTATCCCTCACCTTTCTCCCATTTGTATGTAGGTGATAGAATCTACTGCGGACCCACGAATCAAGGCCGAGATAGTCGTAACGCCCGAGGAGTTTCAAGATGTTCCCCGCTGCGTAGTCACCCATGCCTTTGACAGACTTGACAGTTTTGAACAGATCCGTTGTCGCATCCGGCGACGACCGCCAGGATTCAAGATCGAGCCTCCCGCTCGCCACGTTCTCCGCCAATTCAAGAAGATACGGCGACCTATACCCTGACCTGATATTCTTCCTCAGAAACGCATCGGATTTTCCTGCAATGGCATCAGGCGTCGGAAAAGAGTACTTCCCATCTTCAAAGCCTTTTCCGAGCTGCGTTGTCAAGTTTTGTACCATCACTTCGGTAAGAGACCAGCTGCAATTCGTCGTGCAGATCATCTTGACGACATCCTCAAACACTGTCGGCGCACGGAGCATCCTTCCGGCACCCGCCTTTGGTATCCAGCGGAATCGCGGAGAGCGCTGAGCTTCGGCATAGAATTCCGACATCTCTTCATCGAGTCGCAAGCACGCTTTCAGCTGATGTTTGATGCGCGCCTTCTGGTCCCCCGTCAGAGGAAATTGACTTCTGGCGAGAACAATGATCTTGTTCCCCGCATCCCTCATGATACATTCCGCCGGAACCTCATCCTCAAGAGAGAGGATCCTCGAAAAGGTTCCAGATTCCTTCTGAATGGAAAACGGCGGCAAGGCACACCAGCCATGACTGTAGACGGTGCGCCAGAAGCTGAAACCCGGGGGAACTGAAAACTGAAGTCGGTGTGAGATCATGGTGTCTGAATCGCGAAATATCGTGATGGACGAGTTTCTTTTCAATATAAAGACCGATACGAGGAAATGCAAAAGTCCCGATTTGTTGGTAGATTCGATTTGTCGCTTCACATCAACTTTCTGCGGAGCATGGACAACTCACCGGCAATTGAAGTCAACTCCCTCGTCAAGGTTTTTGCAAAAAGGGATCAACGCACCATCAGAGCCGTTGATGGATTGTCGATCCGGGTCCCCAAAGGCTCGATCTTCGGCCTTCTCGGCCCCAACGGAGCCGGGAAAACCACAACCATAAGGATTCTCACAACACTCCTCACTCCTTCAGCGGGCGAGGCGCGGGTGATGGGGTACGATGTTGTTCAAAACCCCCTCGCCGTGCGAAGGCAGATTTGTGTTGTCGTGCAGGAAAACGCGATCGAACTTCACCTTTCCGTGCAAAACAACTTCCGCGTGTTTGGACGATTTCATGGCCTCCACGCCAATGAGATTCAACGGCGGACGGAACGCATCAGCGAGCTCTTTGGACTCAGAGAATACTTGAACGAGAAGGGGATGGACCTGAGCGGCGGGCTCAAACGCCGGGTGCAGGTCGCGAAAACATTCCTCATCGACAAGCCGGTAGTGTTTCTCGATGAAGCAACCACGGGAATGGATACATTCAACAAGCGCACGACGATTCAAGCGATCAAAGAGGAGTCGCGTAAGGGAAGAACCATTGTACTCACGACGCATGTGCTCGATGAAGCTGAGGTGCTATGCGATTCCATCGCCATCATGAACCATGGCAAGCTTGTTGCCCAGGGGACCGTCGACAGCGTCAAGGCCTACGGACTTCGCATGATGTCGCTCTCGATGTTGCTCACGGAGGTTTCGTCCTCAACGCTCGACCTCGTTCGGTCGTATCAGCCAAGCAGCATAGACGTAAAGAACACAACGCTTGACATCACCGTTAAGGATGACAACACAGCGCTCGCGATCCTCGCGGCGGTCCGTCGACACACGGAGGTACGTCACTTTGAAATCACGACAGCGAGCCTCGAGGACGTTTTTATTCAACTCCTCGACAAGAAAGCGAGTCCGTCCTGATGCGAGAGATCATGGCGGTTGTCTACCGCGAATATCTCGTCCGGATCACGGATCTTACCTGGATGTTCTATGACATGTTTCGGGAATGCACTGAACACTTCCTACGGATTCTTCGTTGACCGGGACAACGGTATCCTCTTTGAGTTTCTCACGTATCCGATGACGCGGGGACAATTTCTCCTCGGGAAGATACTCTTTCAATGCGCTATGACGGTTCTGCAATCGATGCTGACGATCAGCGTCAGCGCAGTTCTCCTCGGGGTCTCTGTACCATGGCACCTCATTCTTTTCGTTCTTGCCGCCATGATCATCGGAACAGCTGGATGGTTCTTTTTTCTTTCGATCTTCGCGTTCCTCATTCGGCGGAACGACACATTCAACCTCGTCATCAATGTCATCTATTTCGTTTTGATGTTCCTCAGCAGCGTCTTCTACCCGTTGGACAGCGTTCCGACATGGCTTCGAACCGTCGCAATGGTTAATCCCTTGAGCTGGCACGCGGATTTTCTCCGATTTCTGACTCTTGGTGTTGGTACTCTCCAGAACATCCTCCTGGAAGTTGCTGGTTTCATCGCATTCTTGCTCGTCTCCTTCTGGGTGGCAATCAGGGCTCTTCAAAAAACGCTTTGATCCGTCTCGTCATTCTTCACTTCGTGATGTGATCTTCTCAGGATGACTCCATGAGCAAACTTGGATTTGTCTATCATCCAGACTTCCTGAAGCACGACACGGGAATCGGACACCCGGAGAGACCTCAGCGACTTGAGGCGCTCGTTCAACATCTTCTCGGCACTCCTCTCTGGAGTCAACTGTCGCATCTCAGACCTGAGCCTGCGGCGCTCGAATGGGTACAGGCAATTCACCCAGAGAAGTACACGTCGATGATTAGAAGCCGATGCCATGTTGGTGAACATGTACTCGACGAAGGAGATACACATGTCTCCAAGGATTCGTACGAGGTCGCGTTACTTGCCACAGGCGGAGTGCTCATGGCTGTTGATGAAGTGATGACAGGAAGGCTCGATCGTGCGTTCTGTGCTGTTCGCCCGCCGGGGCATCACGCCGGAACTTCGACCGTCATGGGTTTTTGTCTTTTCAATAATGTCGCGATTGGTGCACGATATGCTCAACGCAAGTACGACATCAAGCGGGTTGCGATCGTCGATTGGGATGTTCATCACGGCAACGGCACACAACAGATCTTCTACGAAGACGAGAGCGTCCTCTACATCAGCTTGCACCAGTATCCCTACTATCCGGGAACAGGCTCCACCGGTGAACGAGGAGCAGGACTGGGCGAGGGCTTCACCGTGAATTGCCCTATGGGGGCAGGAAGCGTCGAAAAGGATTACCTTGACGCGTTCCAAACCCACATTCATCCAGCGTTGCACAGTTTTCAACCCGAACTTCTGTTCATTTCGGCCGGCTTCGATGCCCATAAAGACGACCCATTGGCTGGCATCAATCTGACGGAGGATTCATTTGCAAAAATGACTAACCTGCTTTTGGAGGTTACTGGTGAGTACTGCAAAGGAAGAATAGTCTCTGTCCTGGAGGGGGGATACAATCTGCAAGCGCTAGCTCGGAGCGTGACAGCACACCTGAATGCGATGGTGTGAAAACAACGGAGAGAGTCCCGCTAGTTTGTCTGCCGGTCAGTGATGATGCGCCGTGAATTTGTTCTTCAGCTCATTCTCAAAAATGTCTTTTGTGGACTGTTCATACAGGACAAAGCGAACTTCCCGCAGCACTGTCGCCTTGATCATGAACTCGATCGCAACCCCGATCATGACGCTCGCACAGTGAAACACCGAGAACCCTCCTACGCCGGTCCCCAACGCAGGAAGTGACAGAGAACCAAGCCCCTCCTGTTCAGCAAGCCAGAGACTTCCCCGTGTCGCTTTCTCAATGAGATCCGCATTCGTGCGCAGATCCTGCCCCATCACTGCAGCATGAATGACATGTTTGGCTTTGAGAGCACCGGCCGAAGTCATCACGGCAGTCCCAACAGGAATCGGACCCTTCGCCATTGCTTCGAGCTCGATGACAGCTCCCCCTTTGTGCTTGATGGCGCCGGCGACACCAGCTCCCATCCAAAGATGACTGTTGGCGGCGTTGACGATCGCGTCCGTCTCCTGATCAGCGATGTCGCCAAGGACGACGGTGATTTCCCCTTTGCCAATGTGGATCTTCATCAAACGAACTCAATGAAAAAGTCAAAAGGAAAAAAGGACTTACGTTTGAAGAATTGAAGGATGAATCCGCGGAGAACCGTTAGAGCGGGAGGAGAATGCGAATGGTTGTGCCTTTGCCCATCTCACTGTCAATCTCGATCTTGCCGTGATGGTCATCGATGACCTTCTTCACAATCGCCATCCCGAGACCTGTGCCGTGTTTCTTTCCATAGGTCATGAAAGGTTCGAAGATACGTGCTCTGACTTCTTCCGGCATGCCCGAACCTGAGTCTGTAAATTCAATTTTCACATTCCCGTTGCTTCGCTCGGTCAACACTACCAGGGATCCCCCCTGCGGCATCGCATCGCGAGCATTACTGGCAAGGTTATAGAACACGCGGATCATCTTGTCCTGGTCCATTTTCACTTTGCCTTCGAACCGTGTGCTGCGGACCAACTGCACATTGTTCTTGCTCAGATCCTTCTCGATGAAGTCGAGCACACTACTCATGACTTGTTCGAACTCCAGCTCCTGTATGTTGGCAGCGCTCACGCCGCGCGAAAAATCCAGAATCTCCTGAGTCATGTTCACGAAGCGATCCACCTGATGGATCATATCGTCGGCAAGCTTTGCCGCTTCCTCGTTCCCCGATTTTCTCTTCATCACCTGGGCGTAGACGCGCAGCGTTCCCATCGGGTTCTTGATGTCATGAATAATGGTACTCGCCATACGTCCGACGGCCGATAACCGTTCGTTCGCGACCATTTCCTGTGCCAGCCGCGCATTCTCGATGGCAATTGATGCGTGTGTGGAGAATCCTTCAACAAACTGCTCGTCATCCGCTGTGAATGAGCCATCCTTCCTGTTGAAAAGCTGGAATACTCCAATGATCTTCCCGTCTTTGTTCTTCAGCGGCATGCACAGAACATTCCGGGTTCGATAGCCGGATCGCTTGTCCACTTCAGGGTTGAACCGTGGGTCGGTGTACGCGTCAGGGATATTGATCGTCTCGCCCGTCTGAGCAACATAGCCGGCGATCCCCTTGCCCATCGGCAGGCGAATTTCAATCATATTGGTGCCACCTAACACCTTCGACCAAAGCTCGTTTTTTACCGAGTCGACAAGATACACGGTGCCACGATCGGCGTCCGTACTTTTCACGGCTGCGTCGAGTATCAAACCGAGCAGTTTCTCGAGGTCAAGGGTGGAGTTGACGCTTCTGCTGGCCTCAATGAGTTGCGAGAGCTTTCGCAGCTGTGTTGAAGTGTTGGACCGTTCAACCTCCAGTTGATGAACAACATTGTCATTCGCTTGACGGACCCGAACAGTGAACTCGCGCATAATATTGCGCGAGACCCTCGGGTTGGATGTCAAGAGCTCGTCGAGATCCTTCCTGGTAAGCGTGTAGAACAACGATTGTTCAGCGCAGGTTACGCGGGCGGAGCTGCCTCGGTCGTCGACGACACCAAACTCCCCGACGATATTACCATCACCGAGCATATTGAGCGTGGTTTCTTCACCAAATGACGTGAATCGGGAGATCCGCACCTTTCCGCGGATGATGAGGAATACACGGTCAACTTTTTCATCGATGTCGATCAAGACCATTCCTGCAGGATGGCTCTCTTCCTTCATACGAGAAGCAATCGACTGCAGATCATTTTCACTCAGTCCTCGAAAAGCAATAGAAGAACGCAACGCTTCTATTTGTGGACCTGCTATTGACATCAACGATCTCCGGCGTTAACAAAAGAGCTGTGCATGCAGGAAATAGTATAGCAAGATTCACTCATTTAGTCAAGGAAACGCGATTTCTTGATTTTACCACAAATTCTGTCTACCATGATTTTGAAGCATGTGCCCAGGTTCGCGAACCTCAGGTACCATCGCCGAGCAGAGAATTTCCCAGCGAGATCAACAGTTGCGCTCACAGGGGACACTCAGTCCACGGTGATGACTGTGTTGAGAAGTCTTTTGGGAACACGTTTGCTGATCGGCAGCGTGTGACGGAGCGCACGAAGTCGCTGACGAGCAACAGGCAAGCCGATCCATCAAATGTTCAACCAACGCACACGCTCTGAACCGACACTTCAAGCCGCTCTCGCATAACACCCCGTATCTATGCAACGATTTTGGTTTCTTTTCTACAATAGTGTGGTCATTCCGGGCTTCTGGCTCCTTGTTCAGCTTGGAGCGCTCGTCAATCCCAAGATTCGTCGCGGCATCCAGGGACGCAAAGGGCTGCTGGATCGACTTGAGATCGAGGTGAAGCAGTTGAAGGGGGCGCGAAGATTCTGGTTCCACTCGTCCTCCATGGGTGAATTTGAGCAAGCAAAGCCCATCATCGCAGAGCTCCGCAAGCGGTACGATGACATCGATATCATCGTCAGCTTCTTTTCCCCATCAGGATACGAGCATTCGCGCAACTACCAACCGGCCGACCTGATAACTTATCTGCCATTCGATACAGTCGCGAATGCGCGCCGGTTCCTTGACCTGATCAAACCCACCATTGCCATCATGGTGCGCTATGACATTTGGCCCAATCACATTTGGGAACTGCATAAGCGCGGTGTGCCAATCGTAATCGCGAACGCGACGATGCGGAAAAGCTCGTCGCGCCATTACCCCTTCCTGAAGAGCTTTCATCGGGACGTCTACGAACAGATCACGTCCATCCTGACGGTATCTCAGGGAGACGTTGATGCATTCCAGAACTTTGGATTGAAGAATCCGGAACTCCACGTCGTCGGCGAAACAAGGTATGACCAGGTCTGGCAGCGAAGCCTGGAGGCAAAGACGAAACACCTCATTCCGGCAGCCATCCTTAGGCGAAAGAAGCTCTTTGTTGTCGGCAGCAGCTGGGATGAGGACGAGGCTGTGCTCCTCCCCGCTTTCCGGCGAGTCGCTCAGCACGATTCGAGTGCATTGATGATCCTCGTGCCTCATGAACCCACACTACCGACACTCGAACGGCTCGAATTGGCGCTGAACTACACAATGCGATCCATCCGCTTCTCGGACCTCAACGATTATTCCAATGAAAACGTTATTCTGGTCGACAGCATCGGAATTCTGATGTCCTTGTATCAATATGCAGATGTTGCCTACGTGGGCGGGAGTTTTCGGCAGGGGATCCACAACGTCCTCGAGCCAGCTGTCTACGGTATTCCCGTGCTCTATGGACCCAAACATGAAAATTCTCAGGAAGCGATGGAACTCGCGCGCAGGGGCGGTTCGTTTGTCATTACAAATGCAGAAGAGTGTTATATGCAGCTCCGCAGGATGCTGAATGACAAGAAGGCACGCCTGCGGGCGGGAGCGGAATCTCTCCGTCTGGTCCAGGAAAACGTCGGAGCGACAGAGAGATTCATTGAGTATCTCGAGACGGCAATAAAGAAGTAGATATCAACAACAAGGCGAAGCCAGGATGAGAATTGCATACCTCGACACGATTGCGGGGATCAGCGGTGACATGACGCTCGGAGCATTCATCAGCGCGGGCGTTTCCCTTGATCAGCTGACCGCTGAACTCGGAAAACTCCGACTGAGCGGCTTCGAGGTCACGGCAAAATATGTTCAGCGCAATGGCATCACCGCAGTAAAAGTTGATGTCATCATTTCAGAGGGACCGAAGTATCATCGGCATCTTGCTGACATCAACGCGATCATTGATCAAAGCGATTTGATCACAGCAGTGAAGGATCGCGCGAAAAAGATCTTTCACGAGGTTGCTCTTGCCGAAGCCAAGGTTCACAATTCGACAATTGAAAAAGTGCATTTCCATGAGGTCGGCGCCATAGATTCCCTTGTCGATATCGTTGGGACATCGATCTGCGTGGAATTGATGGGAGTCGAGCAAGTGTTCTCCTCTGCTGTCAAAGTTGGGAATGGTGGCACCGTCACGGCTCAACACGGCGTCATACCGATCCCCACTCCGGCAACGTCGGAGATTCTCAAGGGGTACCCGGTCGTCCTCACCGACATTCCGTTCGAATTGACGACACCAACGGGGGCGGCGATCATTAAAGCGCTCTCCCATGGAACATTGGCATCTGAACAGCTGACTGTTACTGCAATTGGCTACGGCGCAGGGACGAGGGAATTGCCAGGGTTACCGAACCTCCTGCGTGTCATCGTTGGCGAGCTCAAGACTCGGTTGGACCAGGACGAGGTGCTTGTCGTTGAAACCAACATCGACGATATGAATCCGGAAATCCTCCCGTATGTCATCGAAAAGTTGATCGCTGCGGGGGCGAATGATGCATTCCTTACACCGATTGTGATGAAGAAGGGGCGCCCCGCGCATCTCCTCTCAGCACTCGTTGAACGATCACAGATGGATGCGATTCTTTCCGTCATGTTCCGCGAGACATCCACACTCGGCGTCCGCATCCAACACGTTGAGCGGCGAAAACTGACGCGGACCCAAAAGACTCTCCGGACTTCTCTCGGGACCGTCACCGTAAAATCAGTCACGGTCGACGGCAAGGAGAGACTCATCCCCGAGTTCGAGGAGTGTAAACGGCTTGCCATTGAGAAAAGCCTGCCTCTGAAAGAAGTCTATTCGATTCTCGAAAGCGAACTGAGCAAGTAAGGGTCGTTTGCACTGAGCTTGACCGGGGGCGGCTCAACGAGTCGCCCTCCGTTCTTTCTAATGAACCAGACTCTCGTCGATATTGCCCTCCCCGTTCCCCTTGACCGGACATTCACGTATCTGGTGCCTCCTGAATTATCAGGGGCCGTTGAGCTCGGTCGTCGAGTCCTCGTTCCATTCGGGCGAAAAAAACTTTCCGGCGTCATCGTCGGATTTCCGGCATCCCCTCCCGCGCATACCCTGAGGCCGTTGCTGGATGTGCTTGATTCTCGGCCGACCTTCTCGCAGGAGATGCTAAAACTCACACGCTGGATGGCAGAGTACTACCTGGCCCCATGGGGCGACGTGTTGAAAGCAGCCTCACCTCAGGGGACAGCGAGCAGCAGCACACTGATGGTACGTCTCGCGACAGATTCTGTCGACGAGCTGATCAAAGCGACAAAAAAAACGGCCCACAAACAGCATGCTATTCTTCAGGCACTCGCTGACGCGGGAACGCTGTCAGCGACCCAGCTTCAGAAGAAGACGAACACCAAAAGCATTCACGCGACGCTTGTCGACATGCAGCAACGTGGATGGATTGTGCTTGATGAACAGCGCCGAGCCACGGCCCGCCCCAAAACTGAAAAAGTCTTGACGCTTCTGGCATCGGGGAGAGACGTCGCCACCGCATCCACGGCAGGCGAATCGGCGGCGTTGAAGATCACAACCAACCAACAAAAACTTCTCGCTGATCTTTTGCGCGCCGGGAAAGCCCTCTCGGTTCGAGACGCTGTGAAACTCGCCGGAGTCCCGCTGTCGACGGTCACGTCGCTTGAGAAGAAAGGGCTTCTTCAAATTGAAAAGCGCGAGGTTCTTCGAGGTCAGGGAGAAGATCAGATCGATCCTCCGGCTACACTTATTCTCAATCCCGACCAGGAACGCGCCCTCGCCGCCATCACGTCGGCGCTCTCGACAAACCTCCACAAGACGTTTCTTCTCCATGGCATCACAGGGAGCGGCAAGACTCAGGTCTATATCGAAGCGATACGCGTTGCCCTTCAGCAGAAAAAAAACGCCATCGTTCTTGTTCCCGAAATCTCACTCACTCCCCAAACCGTGCGCCGGTTCAAGGCACATTTCGGATCGGACGTCGCAGTCATGCATAGTCAAATGTCCGTCGGCGAACGGTACGACACCTGGAGGCTTGCCCACGAAGGGAGAATCCGCATCGTCATCGGACCGCGTTCGGCTATTTTCGCGCCACTCCAGAATCTGGGCCTCATTGTTGTCGATGAAGAGCCCGAGGGTTCTTACAAGCAATTTGATTCGAGTCCACGTTACCATGCGCGCGACGTGGCGATCGTGCGCGCATCCTTCAACAAGGCGGTTGTTGTCCTTGGATCCGCGACCCCGTCTGCTGAGAGCTATTTCAACGCAATCAATGGAAAATACGAACTCCTGACATTGCCGGAGCGTGCAGACAACGCTCAACTTCCCAAGATTGAGATCGTCGATATGGCGCAGGAACGTCGGCGAAGGAGTGAAGACCGCAAGAAGGAGATCAAAGAGAAAGGCTTTGCCGCTGTAAAGCCATTTACAGCCTCATCGATTTCGGCGGAACTGAAGGGTCAGATCGAGGAGCGACTGCAAAAGCAGGAAGGGACGATCCTTCTTCAGAACCGGCGCGGTTTTTCTCACGTGGTTGAGTGTTTCGATTGCGGATATGTCGAACGCTGCGACAATTGCGATGTGACACTTACGTTTCATGCAACGAAGAAGCATCTGCGCTGCCACTACTGTGGGTTTGTGAAGCAACCTCCGACGCTCTGCCCGACATGCCATGGAAAAGAAATCCGCCATCATGCGTTTGGGACACAACAAGTACACGAAGAGCTCGCGCAGCTCTTCCCCACTGCACGCATTCTCAGAATGGATCTCGACACCACCAGCCGGAAAGGAGCTCACGATCGCCTGCTAAGCCAGTTCGGCGCAGGTCAAGCCGATATCCTGCTGGGCACACAAATGGTCGCGAAAGGCCTCGATTTTCCAAGGGTGACACTCGTCGGAGTTATATCTGCTGACACACAAATGCTCCTTCCTGATTTTCGCTCCGCCGAGCGCACCTTTCAGTTGCTCACACAGGTTGCTGGTCGCGCCGGGCGTAGCAAACTCACGGGAGAGGTCATCATTCAGACTCTGCAGCCGGATCACTACAGCCTGAAGCACGCGACAACACACGATTTTGCAGGTTTCTATCGCGAGGAACTCGAGTACCGGCGGGAGCTGGATTATCCGCCGTTCTCAAGAATTGTGCTTGTTGAATTCAAAGGGGTGCAAGAGAGCGAAGTGGGTCAGCACGCAAACAAATTCGCGGAATATCTGTCGTCAAAAGCGGGGAAATACTTCACTGTGCTTGGTCCGGCAGACGCCGCAATACCGAAGATCAAGAATCAGTACCGCAAACATCTCATTATCAAAAGCCTCAAAGCTATTGACCCAGCCGGGACATATGTTCGTGCCGCACTCTCGCAAGCGCGCGAACAGTACCTGACGTCATCATTCGGGAAGAATCGGCGCGTGCAAATGACAATCGACGTCGATCCACAGGGGATGATGTAGGGTACAGAATTCAGAAGTCAGGACTCAGAAGTGAGAAGTGAGAAGATGGAGTCACTTCCCCGACTGCAGAAACGCCGACGCCGCGGCAGCGGCCTTCCTTCCACTCATCACTGCCCCTTCTATCGTAGCGGGATATCCCGTGTTCGTCCAGTCTCCGGCAAGGAAGAGGTTTTCCATGGAGGTGATGCATGGCGGCCGCAGGGGCTCGACATCGGGGCGCTGAGAGAACGTCGCCCGCTTCTCTTTGAGCACGATCGAGCGAACGACTCTTGCCGTGCCGACTCGTGGAAACACACGCCGAAGATCTTCCACTGCCAGAGCGACGAGTTCACTGGCTTCCTTGTCGATAAGACGGTTTGCACCACTGACAGTCAGCGCGAGACACTGGCCGGAAGAAGCGGATGCGCCTTGTATTTTCGATCGATTGAAGACCCATTGCACGGTGGAATCCAGAAGCGCTACAAAATCCTCGTCCATGACCGGGGCATCGAACCAGAGGTTTATCGAGAGGATCCCAGATGCGGTCATATGGTCAGCGGCTCGCATGGCAGGTTCATTCGGGGGCAACAGGCTGGAGAGAGCGTACCAAGGAACTGCGCTGACGAACGCCGCGGCTTCGCGGTTCACACCATCGGAACAACGGACTGCTTTCACCCGTGAGCCTTCAGAGATCAGCGTATCAACGGCACAACCGCGTAGCACATCCCCCCTTTTCGACTCGACATATCGGCGGATTGGTTCATCGAACAGTCGGCTCAATCCCACCCTTGGAATCAGAAACGAAGAGTTTTCCCTTCCTCCAAGAAATGCCGCCCTCAGGACTCTATAGAAGAGCACAGCCGAAACGTCCTTTGGAGCGCCATTGAGGCTTCCGACAGCAATGATATCCCACAAGTGTTTCTTATTTGCCTCGGACTGACCCAACGAATCAAGCCACTGATGGACCGTGAGCGCCGCAATCGAAGGTTCTATTGTCTCAGGGGATTTGTGGATTTCTAATCCAACTCTCAGGAGTTTGAGTCGATCAGGCAGAGAGAGCGTTTTGAGACTCAGAAGTCCTGCCAACAGATGGAAGGGAACCGGCAGCGGAGGGCAGTGTAATGAAGTGGCTCCAAACTCGGGATGACGAAAATCGATATGAAGATTTGGTTGAAGAGTGGCGAGATGGTCTGAGCCGATGGTGCGAAGCAACCATCGCGTTTCGTGATAGCAACCCATCATGAGATGCTGCCCGTTATCGATCTCCTCTCCCATGCTTTCGTCAATGAAGGAATATGCTCGTCCCCCCAGATGTTGATGCCGTTCGAGGACGAACACGGATAATCCACGCGAAGCGAGGTCGGCAGCGGTGCTCAGCCCGCTGAGCCCGCCTCCGATGACGATGACATCAGGAATTGGAGAGTTCATGGAGATTTCGAATTCGCCTGCCAGGAAGAGCGCACCATACCGTCACAGTTGGTAATTGACAACGGTTCGACCACACTCACCACAGGTCCGAAATTCGCAATTGATCAGGCTGGAAGTTCTGTTCGGATGTATCGGTGAAAGTTCTTCGGGAGCTTATTGCGCAATCGCAAGATCATGGCAACGAGGAACTTGACGGGCGATGCCAATCGGATCCGCTTCGAGAAAACGTCATAGTTTGCCCGTTCGATTCTGAGGAGCAGCAGGTAGTAGATGTTCCCCATCGCGCGCGCCATAGAGAAGAGCGGTTTGTCTTCCTCCGCGAGGTACTTTTTGGCTTTGCGATAGAAATCGTGCGTGCGCTCGCACTCAAACTTCATCAAGGCGCGGAAGCGATCGTCATACACTGAATTCAGCAGATCCTCTTCAGTGTATCCAAATCGCTGGAGATCCTCCAGGGGAAGGTAAATGCGGCCTTTCTTCGCATCAGTCTTGATGTCGCGCAGGATGTTCGTCAATTGAAGAGCAACGCCAAGATGAACGGCGTATTGTTTCGTCGATTCGTGATGATAACCAAAAACCTCTGCACAGATCAGCCCGACAGTCGATGCAGCGCGATAGCAATACTGCTGAAGGTCCGCAAACGATTCATAACGGTTCCGGGAAAGATCCATTTCCATGCCTTTGAGGAGATCAAGGAAATGATGCGTCGGAATATTGAATCTCTTTGCCACGCTAACGAGCCGATTGAGAATTGTATACCGGGACGTACCTTCAAACGCGTGCTGGAGCTCATTGGTCCAAACGAGCAGACGACGGGTTTTTTCTTTCACATCGGCTTCTTCATCGACAATATCGTCAGAGCAGCGGCAGAACGCGTAGATCGTCTCGATGGCTTCACGCTTCGGTGGAGGAAGGAACATGATCGGCAGCAGGAAGTTGCTCTGGCGGGTTGAGTCCAGGTCGGGCAAGGCAATATCGAACGTATGAGCGGTCATCGAGTGTCAGCCAACCAGCGATGATAGAAAAATGGAAGTTTTGTCCAGGAGTGACAACGACGGACGCCGAGCAAGAACGTCGTAGTCCTGCTGTTCGATCTTCTTCAGAATCCGCATCCCGCCCTTCCAAGTCAGTTTCAATTCCATCCTCAGGTCGCTTTCGATAGCGGAAAGAAGAGGCTTTCCTTCCTGAAACAGTTGCTCTGTCCGTTCGACCTGATAGCACATCAGGTCTTTAAAGGCCTGTGAACAATGGAGGCCGAGGAGTTCCTCTTCCGAATAGCCGAATTCCCGAATATCCTCTAATGGAATGTACATCCGATCCTTCTTCAAATCAACAGCGACATCCTGCCAGAAGTTTGTCAGTTGAAGAGCCGTGCAGATGGAATCGGAGAATTCCATTGTCGTTTCGCTCCGATAATTGAACAGAAGGAGCATCAATCTCCCGATGGGGTTGGCCGAATTTTCACAGTATTCGAGCACCTCCTCGAACGATTCATACCGATGCCTCGTGACATCGGAACGGAATGCCCTCAGGAGGCTCTGGAAAAGCTCAACCGGGATTTCGAAATGATCGATGGTCTCTCGTAACGCGACAAAGACAGGGTGGTGTGCATGCCCGCGATACGCGTCAATGAGTTGTTCTTCCCACTCAGCGATGCTATTGACACGTTCAGCGGGTGTCAGACCTGGCTCGTCCGCGTAGTCGTCTGCAACGCGTGCGAACGAATAGATTGCATAGACATGAGGCCGTTTCTCCCTCGGAACGAGCAAGGAGGCCACAGGGAAATTCTCTAAGTGATCGTGTGCGAGATGCTCACAGAACTGAAAGGCCTGTGGTACCGTCCAGGTACGTCGGGCAACTTTCTTCAGATCACCAGTCAGCATTGATCGAGTGTTCACGATGTTCCCATCATCAGAGAGAAATGTAACGGTCTTGCCTTAAAACGCGAAGAAATATCAGCAATCACTCTACGAAAAGCAAGCCAATGAGAAGGAGGAAGGCATCGCTGCGGACTCACACGTTGGCTGAAGTCTTGCCTTCGGCAATATACTCTGCCAGCTGTATCTCGTAAACGTTGATGGGCGTGTCAAATCCCTTGACGCGAATAACCTCACAGGAGTGGGTTTTGATCGAATCTTTGACAAGTTCGTAGGTGCTCTCTGAAATGAGGATTCCCTCAGCTGGAGCGTTCGCCTCCAAACGCTGAGCGAGGTTGACCTCGGCGCCCAGGGCCGTGTAGGAAAGCCGTCGTGCGTACCCCATGTTGCCGACGACAACCGATCCGGTGTTGATCCCAATGCGGACCATCAGCGGGAACTTCTTTTCACGTTCCCATCGATCTTTCAGTTCACGGCATTTCTGTTGCATCTCGATTGCTGCACGGACACATCGCAGTGCATGATCACTCTGGGGCTCTGGGTCACCGAAAAACACCATCAGCCCATCGCCGATGAATTTATCCACCGTCCCCTCGTACTTGAAGAGGATTTCTACCATCGCTTCAAAGTATTCGTTCAGCAGCTTACGAATCTCATCCGGTGAGAGGGCAGCGGAATACGTCGTGAAGCTCTTGATATCAGTGAACATGATCGTGATCACCTTCTTCTGACCTCCGTCGGTGACCAACGATGGGTTCAACATCAACCGACGAGCCACTGCAGGCGGAAAGTACGCCTCGAAGGAACGTCTCAAGACCTCTCTCGCTTTTTGTTCGGTAACATAGCGATACGCGACAACGACAAACGAGGCGAACGCCAACTCAACGATCGGACGAAGCACATTGAAGACGATCTTTGCATAGAGAAAGCCGGCGAGAGCAAGAATGAGGTATCCAAGGATGAGAAGGACGGAGCTGATCGAGAAATTCCGGGCCGAGAAGTTCAATGCAGACAGCGCCAAGGCGAGAAGAAGGACAAGCTCGATGACCAACAGTTCGAACCAACCCGCCTCACGAAGGAAATTTTCGGTCAGAATCGTGTTAAGGGTGTTTGAGTGGACCCCGCTGAGTGGAAACTGATTGTCTGTAGGAACCGGGCCGAAATCGGATGCCCCCGTTGCCACCTCCGAGACCACTGCGATCTTTCCAGTGAGAATATCTTTCCACATTTCAAGTTCTGTCCTGTCATCAGATGCTTTCAGAACATCCGCAAAATCGTAGTGAAGCATTGAAGGTGTGTTGTCGCTGGTTCGCAGCGGACCGATATAGTTCACTAACATCGTTCCCGATCGGTCGAGGGGGATCACCACATCGTGCGGGCTCTCGCCCGGCCGATGAGCACCTATGAGCGTCACAGTTCTCCCCGGCCTCAAGATGACACGATCTGGTGAGACTCCGAGATAATCGCACGCTACGCGGAAGGCGAGGCTTGGATAGTAACGATCACCATACCGAAAGAGAAGGTGGGACCTTCGGTACACCCCGTCCTGGTCGAAGTCCACATTGAGGAATCCCAAACCACGGGAGGCTGCTGCCAATTCGAGGAAAGTCGTTTTCGCTTGACGCGCGCGAGGAAGGTTATCGCCGTCTCCGTCAACGCGAATGTTCCAGGTTGTGCCGGCAAGATAAGCACTGACGCGCGGAGCTCGCGCTGTTGGCTGGCTACCGGGAGGTTGACTGGCAATATCGAAGCCGAGACCAAAATATGCATTGCCTGCGTTGGTAACGCATGCAACAAACGTGCTGTCTTCCGCTCGGTTCGTCTTCGCCGGGAAAATGAAGTCCCAAATCTGAAGGGCAGTCTTCATCTCCGCGAGATTTTGAACAGCCCGCGCGTATTGGGAACGGCTCAGGTAGGAATTCTCCAGTTCGTCAAACGAATGGTCAGAGATATCGATGTGCACAATTGTGCTGTCATAGGCGGGGCGGAGTGATTTGACAGCGGAACGAAGCATGAAGAACTGGTCGACGGTTTGAGCATTCCACGGCTCAAACACGCTTGGAAGAGTCCAGAACAGCAGTTGGATGACAGCGAACGACGCCACAATCAATGCGATGACGGCCGCCGTTCGTTGTTCGCTACTTATGGTCAATGGTAAATGTCTTACCGTAGAAGTTGTTGGCGGAAATCTCGGTGGCTATTTGAGAAACATCTGGCAAGCCGCCGGTCGGCTCTTTTCCCAGACCGCGGACGTTGCCTCCGATAGAGATCGGACGCTCGGCAAGCGTGGTAAATGTCTTGAAAGATTTCCTCACGTTTCGGATTTCTGCAAGAATGTCCTTTGCGACTCCCGGTTTCTTCGGACCATCGGCATCGTTGTATTTGCTCAGGAGCACCTCAAGGTCCAAAAGGCGTTTGCCAGAGGCGACCACGTAGAATGTCTCGCGACCCGTGCTGGTGTCGAGCTTGAACCAGTCGCGGCCCTTCGGAATGAAGTAATTCTTCCCAATCTTATAGTCCGTCGTGAACTGCTTCAGATCGTACGGAAACCTGAGGGAAATCTCACCTGCCGGGTTTTCGTGAAGAACATAGACGAAGCAATCCGTTTTCAACCTCACCATCATCTTGAGCTGGTCACCCGTTCGAAGAGTTGTATCACGTACGATGGGAACGAGGGTGTACTCTTTTCCGGCGGCGGACAATGTTGCGAATGCCCATTCAAAGCTGACATTGGGCTTTTGTTGAGCTGCCGCGAGCGAAGTTATCAGGATTGCTGCCACGAGTATCAAGCGGCGCATGGGGTTACCTTTTATTAGTGGGCAATCTTCGAAATCGTTAGGTCTTTGTCGTAGATCGTTTGGCTGCGTGTCGGATTCTGCGCCCCTTTTGTCTTGCGCTTTACCTGGTCTTCAACGTATTGCATCAGCTCATTGATCGTCACGGTGTAGTCGTTGTTGAGATCCGCCTCCCCCTTCATGCCTTCGAGGAGATAGTACGTAAACACTCCGTGCCCAAGGTCGGGGAATTCCTGGGAAACCTCTCCCGCGGCACTCGCCGTGAACATGACTATGCCTTCTTTCGTTCGCGCCAGATCTGCCAGGTACTGGTTGACCAAGCTCGATTCCGATGTATTCACACCTCGGGTCGCAAAGTCAGCACTGATCCCACCGCTGTGGCATGCGTCGGAGAATACGACAATCCTCTTTGCTGAAAGCTGACGCTCCAACAGCGTTCGCATATCCCACATGGGATATGCTGTTGTGCCGAGACGGCTTGGGTCCGTGTCGTGGGTTAGGAAGAAGAGATTCGCCGGCCGGGCCGGATCTGGAGCGCCGTGCCCCGCAAAGAAGATCATCACAAGATCCTTGTCGATCGCTTGAGAGAGAAACTCAACAAAAGCAATCTTTAGGTTTGCGAGCGTTGCGTCTTTGTTGATCAAGAGGCGCAAATGATCAGGCTGAAATCCTCCGCCTTCGGGTTTGCGCAAGAAATCAGCAAATGCTTCTGCGTCAGCGTCAGCATAATGAAGCGGAGGAATCGCTTTGCTCTCGTACTCCGAAACCCCGACGACAACGGCCCACGCCTGCGGCTCCACTCCCCGCTCTTTCGAAGCTGGCTTGGAGACCGGACCAACCGAGAGAGTACCATAGATTTTGCGACTTACTCCCCAGGTTTTTGTCAGTTTCTCACCGTTCTTTGCGACGACATTGATTTGGACCTGATTGTAACCGATGACCAGCGGGATTTCTTCTGAAAACACTTCACCAGGAGGTTTTTGCTGCACGGTGCGCATTTCTGCGGCTTCGACCAAATTCACCAGCACTTGATACGATGCAGTTTCACACCAGAGCTTGAACTCGAGTTTCGTAGATACCTTGTCCGCTTCATAGTTATTGGGAGGATTGATGATTTCAATGGCCTGACCACTCGAAAGCCGTTGGATCGTTACT
>JAPLFP010000357.1 GCA_026390585.1 Ignavibacteriales bacterium
GTTGGGGCGAGGCATGCCTCGCCCCAACAGGGTTATCCACAATTCGTATTATCCCGTGTATATGATTCGGCATCACGACAAATTCATCCAATTCGACGTTTGGATAATGCGTCGGTAATTCGTTCCAGCATCCGACAGCTATTGCACCGATCGAATTCAAAACGATCCCATCGTCCGCAATTTTCCCAAACAAATCCTCACGCCCTTTTGTGCAAATCGTAACAAAGTATTCACCCGGAGATGAATAATCAAACCCTTTAAGGCGTATTTCCTTCCGATTGTGAAAACGCGGTGATGACATGATTCTTTTTAGATTCATCACAAGCAAGTCGTCGCTGAGTTACCCTACCACTGCCTTTTTCTTCTTCCTGCTGTATATCATTGAAATCCCAAGCAGCGCACTTCCTACGGCTAGAAACGAGACAATCCGCACCACGGGATCAACGGTAGTCAAATCTACAATAAAGACGTAGAGAATTGTCAGGGACATCGTCAGCAGTGCCATCCAACGATACTTCCGGCTCTTCAAAATCCGACTGGCACTATAATAGAGTGCAGCGAGAATAAGCCAGGAAACGCTGACAAGATGCGGTGGCACTGAATTGTAGAGAGCACACGGAAGGAAGAGGAGCGCGCTGGCAAGATATGCATTGCGCATGAGTTCGGTTCTCAATGCGAGCTTGTCTCTTTGCCAATTCAGGACACGGGCACTGAGTAATGCAACAATACCAAAGCTCAGACTCACCGAGCTTACCGTCGAGGAAGAAACGAGGTACGCAACGAAGATGATCAGATAAATGATGAAATTCGCGACGACAATGAAACGCGAGCGAAACCATACAGCGGTGGAAACAACCAAAAGACTTTGCCAACAGAGCCAAACAAAGAAGTCAGGCATCGGAAATTGCGCGACGATGGCGGCACTCAACGCAGCGTATCCAATCATCGCATACGCAAATGTTGAATAGACGCTCTTTTCACGTATCCAAAAGATGATAGCGAGACCGAGAAACAAAACAGAAGCGCCTGACTGCCAGACAACAACGTGGATGCCCGGGCTGGCAAGCGTCGAGAGAGAAAACACGCCGAATCCTATGAATGCGTTGAGCGCACTGTTGAGGATATCGCCAGCGCTTTCCTGCGTGCGGTCTTTCCGCATTGTTATCGTGGCGGCAAACAGTGCGGCATAGATCAGAATGAATCCAAGATGAATCTCCGGAGCCAAGCCGAATTGAAGCTCGCCACTGAAGAACGGATTGTTGGCCGACCAGAGAAAATGTGTCACGTACGTCAGAATCGCTCCGAACGCCAGGAGAGCATTCAACTGGAATTTCCAGGCAAGGTACGAAATACTCGCGGAGAGGAGCGTCAGGACAGCAAACACGAACAAGGGCTGCCCGCCGATGAGCGCAGTGAGAAAACCAAGTGTCAGGCTGAAACCGGCGAGGTAGATGGATTGCCGCCGGTACGCGACGACTAGATTTCCCGAAACGACAAGAAGAAGGAGGGCGAGTTCAATACTCTTGTTGGTGAGCGCCGGTGCCGGGGTGAAATAGAAGAGACGCAACGTTGTGAAATAGAGTAACAGGAGTCCGCCCCCCAGCAGATAGCGTGAAACCTGCTGAAAGGACTCTTTCCAATAATAAGAAAGGAAGAATATGCCGCTAACGAGGACGTATCCAAGCAAACTCGGAACGAACGAGGGGAGGTTTGTGTATGGCAACGTCAACAGAAACGCAATCCCAAGAGCCAGGCCGACGATGCCGGCTTTCGCGAACCAGTTCTGGCCAAGTTCAAGTTCGAGCTCTTCATCATCTTCCGCGGCAATGGCCGGCGCTGATTCGGGTTCCGGAACTTTGGGTGATTCAAGCTCGAGCCGCGATTCAATGAGCGCAATGCGGTTCTCGAGTGTCCGAAGTAACTCGAGGATTTGCTCGTGAGACGAATCCTGGGGGGAATCACCCATGCAGAGGTTCCTTTCCTGTCAATCGGGAGAGACGGTGCGTACGGTGACGGCCAGTTTTGGAACTACTGATGCGCTATCAGTTTCTTATTGGCAGGTGTTTGGAAAGCCTGAAACTAGTTTGGGGTATTTCAATCGCCTCGTCTCGGTATTTCTCAGAAACCCCATGGGTAAATGAGAGGAACAAGAGTGTATTTAATCAAAAGTCTTGCCACTCACAACAGGGTATCCCCTCACGTTCAGGTCTTCCGCGGTCGTGACCTGCACGCTGGAGCGCCGCTCGGCTTCGCGAGACCGAAGTCCATGGTCTGCACAATGCCATCCTTGCGGATCATGATGTTGTTGGGCTTGATGTCGCGGTGGACAATGCCCTTCTCGTGCGCTGCCGCTAACCATTCGGCGTCCTGAATGCCGATATCGATCGCCTGCTTCAATGAAAACGAGTTCTTTCGCTCCTGCAGCGTCCGTCCCACAACAAGTTCCATCGCGATCAAAATTTTACCGGAATATTCGTCGATGGAATAGATTGTGCAAATATTGGCATGGTTGATCGCAGATGCGGCTTTCGCTTCCTGAATGAAGCGGGCCTTGTCCTGTTCTGAGGTGCTGAGATGCAGTGGGAGGAACTTCAGCGCGACGAAGCGGTCGAGTTTCGTGTCCTGGGCTTTGTAGACAACGCCCATTCCGCCTTCGCCCAATTTCTCCAAGATCTTGTAGTGCGAAATTAGTTGGCCGATTATGTGAATTGGTTAACTGGTTAATTGATTCAATGGCCCGATGATTCGATGACCCGATGGCCAGATGGCTTGATAACCCCATCACCCGACTCCATCCATCTTCATTCAATCTAATTTCGCTTTGTCGAAAACGAGAATGTTGTTAGGGCAAGACATTGCCCACGCGTATCGCTATCGTTCGTGAAATTCTTGGAGTGAAACGTTAGTTCTTTGTGCGCCGCATGACGACAACGGTGATGTCGTCAGATTGGGGGTGGCCGGCCGCAAAGGTTTTGACAGCCGAGACAAGATGATCGATAATTTCGGATGCGGGCGCGTGCTTGTGCTGGTCGATCACAGCTGCGATGCGCTCCTCCCCGAACATCTCCTCCTGCACGTTCATCGCCTCAGTGACACCATCGGAATATGCGACGAGAATGCTGTCGTCTTCGAGTGGAACGGACTCCTGTTCAAACGAGAAGTCGGGCAACATCCCGAGTGGGATGCCGCCGACCTTCAGACGCTTTGTCGGGACATGGCCAGAACAGAGATAAGGATTGTCGTGACCGGCATTTGAATAATGGATCTGATGATTCTGAAGATCAAGGATGGCATAGAAAAGGGTGGCGAACTTTTCCGGGCTGGTGCTTTGATACAACAGCTGATTCGAACGTTCCAGACATGTCTTCGGTGATCCCGTCGTGAGAGTCTGCCCTCGCAACGTCGCCTGAAGATTTGCCATGAGAAGCGAAGCTGGGAGCCCTTTGCCAGTGACATCGCCGAGACAAAACGCTAATCGATGTTCGTCGATCGGAATAAAATCAAAATAGTCTCCTCCAACCTCCTGTGCAGGGATCGTCTTGCCGACAATGTCGTATCCTGCGATGCTTGGAGCTGACTTTGGCAGCAGCTCGGTCTGGATGCGTGCAGCAAGCCGAACTTCTTCCTGCATCTTGACAAGCGTTTTCTCTTTTTCGTAGAGTCGTGCGTTCTCGACAACCTGTCCGGATTGTCCGGCGATGATCGCAAGCAATCGCTGGTCGTCTTCAGAGAAAGGTTTGCCATCCTTCTTGTTGTAGACCGTCAGGACGCCGCGCAATTCCGATTTCGCCATCATTGGGACTGCAATGAGCGAACAAATGGAGTCGTCCCAGGGTATGCCTCGGAAACGTTCATCGTTTTTTGGATCGTTGATGACCAACGGCTTCTTGTTGAGATGCATCCATCCAAGAAGCGCCTGGCTGAAATGGAAGTGCTCCTGTTCCTTCGAACTCACCATGGTTCGCACGAGCGTCTTCATCGACTGGTTGGATTGTTCTTCCACGAGCGTGATGACGCCTTGTTCGGCGCTGGTGGCACGCAGTGAACGGCGGACGATCGTTTGAATAATCTCCTGGGTATTGAGCGACGCACCGATTGCACGGGCGAGGTCATTGAGAATGGATAATTCGTCGACAGCTCGCTTAAGTCGTTTGTTCTCTTCTTCTAGAAGGCGAAACGCTTGATCTTGGGGTGGCATAGTGTGTTTGTGTGTTATCCACTGAGGGAGAAAAAATCCCTTAGATAACAACAACTTAGGGGGGAATTGATTCCATAGTACGGAAAGGGGGGAGGAGAATCAAACGCCGAGGAAAAAGCAGGAAAACTCTAATGGAAATCGAAGTTTCTGAATCTTGTTGACGGTCCTTCAAACTGCCTTCTGATCTCCCAGAGCGCGTTCGTAGGTCTTGTTTTCCCGTAAAGAGCGGAGCCCAAGGAAGAACAGCGTCATGCCTGTCGCCAACATGACCGCACAGAGTTCCCATTGTCCGTTAGGTACCTCCATCACTTGCATCACAGCAATATTTGCTGCCAGAGCTAAGGAGCCAAGCATCACCAACAACGTTCCGACCACAATATGAACCCAAGATTCACCTTTGTGAAGTTTTGGTCTGTGGGATGGCATGGACATGTCGAGCCGCTCGTATAGTAAGGCGAGTTCTGTCTGATGACGGCGTTCTTGATGTCGGAGGACAATCGCCACAACCACCGCCGATAAATAGATTACCAGCATAAGAAAGATCCCTTCGAATTCTCATTTGTTGCGGTAAGCTCTAATATCTCTCACCACCATAGGCAAGAGCACAAGGAACAGGACAACAAAAAAGAAGGCGATGAAGTATGTAACCTCGCCAGCATAGATGATCTTTGATCTGATGTAAATCAACCAGATAATCGCAGCAACAAGCACCGCTTCAATGAAACACAATGTCATCAAATGCCACAGCGCTCGCTTCAGCACCCCAAGCACTCCCGGTAAAGCCAGCATCAAGTAAGTGGTGACCACGAAGCCCATTAATTTTCCCACTCCCGCCGGGTCCGGGATCGTAGAAACCCGCCAGATTAAATGAGCAATCAGCAGCACCTCACCGAGAGCGAGTGCAATCAGCCGCCAAGACGCATGCTTGATCATATCTACGGCAGCATAAGAGTTTGGAGTGACACTTTTACTGATTGTCTGCAAGAGAGCACGATGTTCCTTCTCCCGTTTAACGTATTGATAGACGCCGTACGCTGCGAGCGACAAGCTCATGACGAGAATTGAATAATCTGCCGGGTTCATTCACTATATCCTTTTGCTGTCATACCGTTAGACCAAGGTGTGTCGAATTTTCTTTCAACTGAAAGAAAATTGTCAAAGATTCGGTCTAACAAGATGAACCTCAGCCGCATGGCAAACACAAACGATCCCCGACAGAGGGCAACTAGTGTCTTGCCCATCAGACCGCAGTTCAACGCTTTGGTCCAGGATTACACCGAGCGCGTGTACAACCATGCATATCGCATGCTTGGAAATCGTGAGGATTCCGAAGAAGCGACGATGGATGTGTTCCTGAAAATTCATCATGGCTTGGCTGACTTTCGCGGTGATGCTCAGCTGTCAACATGGATCTGGAGAATCACGACAAATGTCTGTCTTTCACGGCGAGCCCAAAAAAGAGAGAAAACAGTTTCCATAGAGGTGGACAAAGTTGAGGAGGTCATAGCCGATCTTGATACGGCTTCGAATCCCGTGGATGTCTTCCTGAAAGAAGAAGTGCGGGAAGAACTTGCCCGATCTATTGCTAAACTACCGGAGCAGGAGGCCGCGGCGATTACACTCTTCTATCTTGAAGGGATGAAGTACGAAGAGATTGCGACCATCCTTGGCGTGCCGATGGGAACAGTGGCCACAGCACTTCATCGCGCCTGGGAACGACTGCGGAAGAAAATGTATGCAGAAAGGGTAAGGACATGAAATGCGAGGATTTCAGGGTGTCAGTACAGAGCGCACTCGATGTGGCGGTCGACGTTGCCTTGTCAAAAGAACTCCTTGATCACGCCGAAGTGTGCGTGTTGTGCAAGTCGTATTATGAATCTTCGCTCGCACTTCATCAGGCGTTGCATCGACTTCCGCGCGTGAGCCCACCTGCGGATCTCATTGGATCGTTGAATCGGATCAATCAGTTGGATTTTGTTCCTGTGAAGCTGAGCTGGGGACCGGAGATTCGTCTGGCGGCTGAAATGCTTATTCCAGTTGCGTTGCCATATGTCGCCCAGGCGTTTTCGTTAGACCTTCTTCAGCACATCCTCGAAATGTTGATGCTTCCCCTGGGTTTATCGCTTTTCGGCATTGCAGTACTGAAACCATGGTTTCTTGGCGGACCTGAGTACCGGATTGTCCTGGACAAACCCTGATGGACTACCAATCTGGTTTTGCCCACTTCCTGGCACTAGGCTGAGGCCGCCATTTCGAGTCAGGTTCAAAATGTTGCCAGAGTGCGCGCGACACCTCGCGAATCAACACGTATCCATCATTGTCATATTCCGCCCCTTTATTCTGCTGATTCTTGACGATGACGCAGAAGACATAGTCTCCGGAAGGTCCGTTGACGAGAACAACTTCCGACTTCGATGCGTTTACAGATCCGCTCTTGGAAGCGGCATGAATCGTAGGGGGAAACTGGGAGAGTGCTTCGCCATCCCAATATGGCTTCGTCAGGACCCGGTACATCTCCTCGCTCGCGTCGGGACTCACTGCACGACCCTGGTATATCATCAACAGAAGATCAGCCATTTCCCGCGGCGTCGTTTGCCCCCAACCATGCACTTCCCAATTCAGCCTCCGTCCCGGCGTACGTGAATTGACACGCGTGTTGTGAAAACCATTCTGCTCCAACCACGCATTGATCGTTGCACCCATTCCTGCCAGTTGCTGCAACCAAAGCGACGCCGTATTGTCGCTCAGAGTGATCATAAGCATCACCAGCTCTGAAAGAGGAATCTTTGTGCTATCGCGGAATGAACCGGAGACACCATCATCGTACTTTAAAGAGTCGCGATTCAGAAGGATTTGATCGTACCCCAATTCTCCCTTATTGATCTTGCTAAAGATTGTGCATAGGATCGGTACCTTGATCATACTTGCCGTGGGGAAGAGGGTATCTGCTTGGATGGTTGCCATCTGTCCGGTACGCAAGTGTCGCACGAAGATGCCGATGTCACCCTTGAAATCGTGAACGATGCTCTCGAGTTTCTGCTGAAGGACAGGGTCCGGCCGTTCGCGCACCATCGTTTGCGATGAAGTGCAGGACATGAGAAGGAACGCCAGGAAGGTAAGAGTGAAGATCTGAATTCTGGTGCAAACATGTGTAGTCATTGCGTCAATTCCCTATTCGTTTTTCATCACAAGCTGCTCTCCGATGGAGAGCAGCTTGACGCGATCCTGCAGTCCTCGCTCTTCGATGAGCGCCGACATTAGTTTTTTTGCATACCCCACTTCGGGCTCAAGTCCCTGGAAGTAAGTATCATGGTGTATGGGGATCATGATCTTCGCACCCAGGTCGTCAAACGCCTGGAGAGCTTCCGCCGGGTCAGTATGGACTCGCTTCATGAATTCACGTGGCTCGACAGGAGCGATAGGAAGAAGAGCGACGTCGATGTGAAACCGCTGGCCGATCTCCTTGAAGAGCTCCGGATTGTATCCTGTGTCTCCCGAGAAAAAAACCGTCGTGCCTTTGTACTCAATCACATATCCGGTATAGGGACGAACGGGACTCCAGAGAACATCAAAACCATATCTGCCACCGAAATGTTGAACGGGAACCGGTGTGATTCTGAGTCCGTCTTCCTCAATTGCCTCCCACGTTTTTGCTTCGCGGGTGCTGGCGAAACCGAATTCCGGGCTATACTCTACTCCCCCAAGAGGTAGAATCAGAGCGGCCTGCTTCGGGAGCATGTCAAGGCTGCTGTAGCTGAAATGGTCGAAATGAAGATGTGAAATCAGAACGATATTCAAGCGCGTGATCGCTGAGGGATCGATGCCTGGCTCGACAGATCGCTTTGCCAGCAGCCCAACCGTCTTGGTGAACACCGGATCTGTGATAATAACCTTATCGTGAATTTGTATCAGAACGGTTGCATGGCCCACCCAAAGGATGGAAAGGCCGACATCAGCACGTAGAGGTGCTTCGATCTTGTGGGGTACAGGCCGAATGGGTTCGCTCAATTGGTCCACCGCCCGAGCAGTGAATCGCGAAACGAGCGGGCTGCACCCTGAGAAGAATCCAATGGACGCAAGTACGAAAGACATGAAAAGAATGTGTTGAGCTGTTGAACGAATCGTTGTCACCAATCATGAACTCGGATGATTGATTTAGAAGAAACGGAATTCGATCGTACCCATCCACATCAGCGGATCAGAGCTGTGCTTGAAGTTGAACTCGAGGAACCCGAACAGGGTTGAAACGCCGACGACTTTGAACCAGGGTGAGGAACCCGCGAAAGCGTATTTTGCCACGCCGACATTCAGTCCGAGGTATTCACCCCTCTCTATCAACGGTATATGGCCGATGAGTTGGGCCGAACTGCCAAAATAGGAACTCCCCATCTTCCGTGTGGAAATCTGACCCGTCGCCTTGAGCTCAATGGAGCCCGTAAATCGCGCCGCTTGCGAGATTTTGAAAGAGTACCATGGGGACACGAGCCGGGTCATGCCGAATGAATAGAGGAGAGGAGTCGCTTCCCACTCGAATGCAAACGGACTGTCGCCGGGATGAGAGATCACCATCATGCTGGGAATTGCCTGGAATGTAAGCCATGAATCAAACCCGGATGTTGAATCCCGCCGTTCAACCTGAGCACGCACGGAATAGGAAAAAACAATTGTGATGAGGACACACCACAGGAGTATGTGTCGGGATTGAGACCGGAGATGCATCGACGGCGTGTTCACAGACTTGTCCATGTCATGAAAACGGCTAAAGCGGGCGATCGGTTCCTGCGTCAAGGTGACAAGCGCGCAGAAAACAGTAAGGGGCAGCTTGTCGGCCGCCCCTTGGACTGTTAACGAACAGTTAGTTTACGATCTTGCCGAAACGCATCTCTTTCGCAATTCTGTCCATTCTGTAGATCTTCTCCATTCCTTCAATCAAACCGGAGGAATGAACGGAGACGCAGCGGTTCTTTGTATCATCGAAGATGAATTGACCCGGGAGACTCTCGATGTTGCCATCGAACACGAGTCCTACCACCTGAAGGTCTTTGTTAATGACGGGGCTGCCGGAATTGCCACCGATGATGTCATTGGTCGAAACGAAATCCAGAGGTGTGCTCATCTTGAAATCGGCAGGCGGATTTGCCCAGCGTGCCGGAAGCTTCCAGGGGTCCTTCATACCGAACGAGTAGTAACGATCGTACATCCCGTAGAATGTTGTGAAGATGGGAGCGATCGTGCCGTTGTACTCGTAACCCTTCACGACCCCATCTGCGATACGCAGGGAGAAGGATGCATCGGGCGGAATGCTCGTGCCGAACACATCGTACATCGCCTTCCCCAGCAGCTGCAGCAGGGGTTGTTCCATTGTGTTCAGCGTGCGGATCTGGGCCTGCAGTTCACCGAAACGGGTGCTTGCGAATTTCGCGAACTCAATAGTCGGATCGGTCGATTTCAGGATGTCATCCAGCTTGCCGCCGGCCAGTGCTTCCAGCTTCTCTTTCGAGCCCGTAACAGCACTGCTCATGAGTGCCCCCGCTGCCTGTTCGGGTGTGCGTCCTGCCATCAGCTTGTTGAAAGCTTCGTTGTTGTCACCGAGGTACTTTTTCATATACGCAAGCTGGTCGATCAGCGTGGACTTCTCGACTTCCGCCGCGTAATTTTTCGGGAACGATGGCTTGCTAGCCGGGCGGCCGCGGAAATCTGGTTGACCCGTTGCAAAGTCAACGAGGCCTGCTGCTAGCGACAGTGTGGCCGACCAGTTCCGGATGTTCAGGGGAAGAGCTTCTCCCTGAAGCGCCTGGATCTGTTTTTCATATATTGCGATCTCGCCCCACGGGTCGCCGTATTTTGCCTTAAGCTGCGGGTTGTTGACGACGGAAGAGCGGAAGTTCTTCTCGAAATCCATCTTCTTCGCCATCAAGACAGGATCTTTCAAACCGCTGAGAACTCCGGTGATGTTTTTCAAGGAGTTGGAGATACCGAAAATCATGTTCATGTTTTCGTACAGCTTGTCAGGGTTTTTCTCCACGTACTCGTTGAGAGCCTTCAGGCGGCTGCCAAGCGTTGCGACATTGTACGGGTAGGTGAAGTCACGTCCGGTCTCGAGTTGCGAAACCGTGTTGAGACGGCTTGTCCGGCCGGGGTTTCCGATGACGAACACTGGTTCGTTCTCAGCAGCACCGTTCTTGCTGAAGGGGAAGAAGTTCGGGGTCTTCAGCGGCTTGCCGTTCTCATAAACGCGGAAGAGCGACAGATCATAATCGTACCGGGGATAGGTGAAGTTGTCCGGGTCGCCGCCGTAGAACGCGACTTCTTCTTCCGGTGCAAACACGATACGGACATCCGTATAGCGCTTGAATCCGTACAGCGAATACCGGCCTCCGTTATAGAAGCTATAGACCTGAAAGAACATCGAATCTGCAGAGTTGGATTTCTTGAACTTCGATGCGGAGCGACGCATGAGTTCAGTTTGTTTTGCCGTTCGATTGGCGGTCTTTGCACTGTCTGTTGTGCCGCTGTCAAACGCTGCCTGGACTTCCGCTGTCACATCTTCAATGGTAATCAGCTGATCGACGTACGTCGGGGCTTTGCGCTCTTCTTCCAGTGTCTTTGCATAGAATCCATCCGTCGAGAGCTTTTCACCTTCTTTGGCAACTGCTGCCAGCGGACCCCGTGCACAATGATGATTTGTCATCACCAATCCGTCTTCGGAGATGAAAGAAGCAGTGCAATTGGGAAGTCTCAAGGTCGCCATGCGTGCCTTGTCGAACCATGTTTTGTCCGGAGTGAAACCGTAGGTCTTCTTGAAATAGTCAACCGGGGGGAAATCAAACGTCCACATCTTGCCCGTGTCGAACTGACCGGCTTTCACCGTTTCAACACTCTGGGCGCTCTCGTGGCTTGCGGAGTCTACCATCGTTCTGAGAGCGAGGGAGCAACCGCCGAAGACAAACACCGTCGCCACAAGAAGGATGAAGGACGATTTCGTAAATGCTTTGAACATGGAAACACCTCGTGGAAAGTGATGAATGGTTGGAATTACGAGCGTCAAGAATGTAACAAGAACTCTCCGTTCACGCAACGAAAACCAGCGCCGAAAAAAAACGAATCAGGGAATATGAGGATTTGTCAACAATTCCGAGAACCGACAATCCTTTCAGGTGGAAGTTGAGCTGTTTCCCGACAGCTGAAACGCTGCCGACAGAAGAGCTCCCGCAATGACGTATTCCAATGTTCCGGAGAGGAACCATTGCAGCGCGATGGAATAAGGAATTTGAAGTGTTGCGTAGGAATTGTACGCGTGTGGGAGAACGATCATGAGTGCGGCATATGTTCCGTAGCGTACACCCTCGAGCAATCCCCTTCCTTCATATCCTTTTGAAAAAATGAACACGAAGAAGAATGAAAAGAAAACGCCCGTGACAGGCAGCATCCACAATTTGATCTCCGCGATTGGTCGCCAAGGATCGTGGACATCGATCACAGTATGAAACAAGGCAGTGCAGATGTGAGAAACAGTGAAGATATGCAACTCTGTGCGGACAATATATCAAAAAACGTACAAGAATCAATTCGCAGATTCTTGCCCTGAGGCTCATCATCAATTGATTTTCAAGGCAGAAATTGATAGGTTTGTTTAGAGCACATCATCATCAATCTGGAGACAGTTATGATCAGCAAAAAGGAAGCACTGCCCGGTACGACCAAAGAGCGGATTGCCCGATATCTCCGCGTCGCTGATTATATGGTCAAAGAAGGAAAGCTTGAGGAGGCGGTCATCCAGATCGAGAAAGCTCTTCAACTTGATCCGAAGAACTACTATGCGCGTTCATTTCTCGAGCGCTTGCGTTCCCAGATGGAGAAAATTCAGCAGCGGAGAATGGAAAACGGGGAAGCGAAGACGATCAGCGATGAGCAAAGGCTGGAACAAATCAGTCTACTGCTGAGAGCTGCAGACCAGTTCATTGCGGCGAAAAACTACAAGCTTGCTCTGCAGCAAGTCGCCAAAGTATACGCCATCGATCCGCAGAACTACTATGCCCAGGCATACTCCGATCGTATCGACCAACTCATCGCACAAGAAAAGAGAACCATTAGTCTTCCTCCATCAATGAAGGCGCCTCCTTCTCCGACCGCCGCCGCTCTTTCCCGGTTTGAGTGGAAAGCGGGGGAGCGAGCCAGCATAGCGATGTACCGGGAGCTGCTGAAAGAGGTATGGTTCGATGGAAAGGTCACCGACGACGAAGCCAAGGAATTGAAGAAAGTCCGCGATATCTTCAAAATCACTGATGAGGACCACAAAGAGCTGGAAAAGCAGGTCCACATTGATGCTTACATTGAGGCGTTACGCATCGCGTGGAGAGATGGCGTCATCTCGCAAAATGAAAATGATGTGTTGCAGATGATGCGGCAGAAGTTCAACATCAGCATGGAAGAGCACATGAGCGCGGAGGCGAAGATCCTTTGGGCGAAGAGCACTCCACACGCGAAAGCAGCAGTGATGCTTGTCGACGATGAGCGCACATTCCTGCTTTCTCTGGCTGCGAAGCTCCGGAAGCACGGCTACGATGTGCTGACCGCGGAGAGTGTCGAGCTCGCTCTCGAGCTGTTGCAGCGCTCGCTTCCGGCGATCATTGTAGCGGACCTGCTCTATGGGGAGGGGAAGATGACGGGGCTGGAGTTCTATCAGAAGGTCCGTGAGAATTCCCGGCTCAAAAGCATACCTTTTTTGTTGATGAGTGGCATCAGCGATGAGTTCGTCGTGCGCGCTGGAATGCGGTTGGGGGTTGATAACTTTATTCAGAAACCGTTCGATCTCGAATTGCTGCTTGCGACGATCGAAGGAAAACTGAAGTGACTTCTTTTGTCATCCCCGCAAGTTTAAAGCGGGGATCCAGAACGTGGACTGCATCGGCCATATGCAAGTGTGAGGCTCAGTCCTGGATTCCCGACAAAAGCATTCGGGAATGACATCATTCTGTTCTGTGTCCCGTCAAAATCAAGCGGGACTCCTCGCATTGACTCCATTGCTTGTCCTTCTGTGAGACGCTTTTCTTTTCCGAGTGTCTTTGAGATCGGTTCTAGTGGTTCGGAGCGTCAGGTTCCTGTGAGATAGCGCCGGAGGACACCTTTCATCGCTGCCAGCGCTTTTGCCCGGTGGCTGATTGTGTTCTTCTCCGCTGCCGTCAGTTCTGCATACGTCCGGGAAAACCCGTTGGGAAGAAATATCGGGTCATAGCCGAAACCATTTGTTCCTCGGGGGGATTCGGCGAGCATTCCTGAACAGATTCCTTCCGTTGTCTCAACGGTCCCATCACCCAGAAGAGTTAACACAGCACGGAATTGTGCGTGTCGCCTCCGCGGGGCAACGCCCATCATCTGGCTCAACAGCTTCTGGTTGTTTGCTTCATCTGTGGCTCCCTCGCCTGCGTAGCGTGCAGAGACAACCCCCGGCCTCCCATTCAGATAGAATACCTCCAAACCCGAATCATCTGCAAGCGCCAGGATCTTCGTGTGTTCGTAAACCGTCTGAGCTTTTTGAAGCGAATTTTCCTGAAATGATGTTCCCTCTTCCTTGAGAGGCGGCACGTCCAGGAAGTCGTTGAGGGTCAGGACCTGAAACGGTAGATCGCTGAGGATGGTTTCAATCTCTTCAATCTTGTGCTTGTTGCGGGTGGCGAGGAGGATCCTGGTCATGCGGCCTCTTTGAGTGGCTCTCGCGGAAAAATCTTATAGAAGATATTAAGAGCCGCACTCAATGTCGTCAATGTGTTCAGGATCGTGAACACCGGATCGCCGAGACTCCAGGCATAGAGAGCAAGAATAAAACTCCCGACAGAGGAAAGAACCAGAAACATCAGATTCACTGGACAGCGTCCCTGCTTGATCGTATCAATCGATTGGGGGATCCAACAAACCGTCAACGCCGTAAGGCCAACATATCCAACCCACTGCATAGAGGTCCTGTTCTAGTATGGAACCTTGTCGTTCTTTTCTTGCCATTCGCGAAAGACGACCAGTGCTTCATCCCGCAACACCTGAATCATTGGGATCTTGCGGCCACTGCGCGGGCGGGTGAATTCATCATAGATTGCGCGATCGTCAAACCCTATCACGGCTGCATCGTCTCTGGTGTTGGCAAAGTAGATGGCCTTTGGTCGGGCCCAGTAAATGGCTCCGAGGCACATCGGACACGGTTCGCATGATGAATAGATATCGCATCCGTCAAGCTGGTACGATCCGAGGGTTCGGCACGCCTCGCGAATGGCAACGATCTCAGCATGAGCCGTCGGATCATTCGTTGAGGTCACGAGGTTTGTCCCGCGGGCGATGATCGTTCCATCCTTTGCAATCACCGTAGCAAACGGGCCACCTTTGCCTTGTTGAATGTTTTCACGCGAGAGTATGATTGCCTCCCGCATGAAGCGATCATGAAGTGCCGCGCCCATCGTTCTAGAACCTATTTGAAAAAGAGATAAGAAAATCTTACGCCAAGTCCCGGTGCCTGCAATGAACCAAAGCAATGAGTCATTGCGAGCGTTCTTTGCGAAGCAATCTATACATGGACAGATTGTCCCGCTCTTGGATTCCGCCTACGAGCGGGATTCATATGAGCGGAACTTCGTCGTCCCGTCAGAAAGCAACGGGACTTCTCGCAATGACTGGGTTGTATGTGTTGCTCTGCGTCTTTGTGAGACCGTCCTTGAGATTTCTTCTAGCCAATCAGTTGCTCCATTGCTTCATTGACCGTGTGAACACCGATGATCTCGATGCCGTTCTGTCCCTTGACGCTTTTGAGGTTGTTGTGGGGAATAATGACCTTCTTGAAACCGAGCTTGGCCGCTTCCTGCACCCGTTTTTCGACGTGACCGACGGTCCGGATCTCTCCGCCGAGGCCGATTTCGCCGACAGCGACGGAGGATGAGTCGACGGGGATATCGCGCAGGCTCGATGTGATGGATGTTGCAATGCCGAGGTCGACCGCTGGTTCGTCGATTTTCACACCGCCGGCAATATTGACAAAGACATCCTGACTGCCCAGATGGAGACCAACGCGTTTTTCAAGGACAGCGAGGAGAAGAGAGAGACGACGATAGTCGAACCCCGTCGTGTTCCGTTGAGGCATGCCGTAGCTGGTCGGCGTAACGAGCGCCTGCACCTCGATGAGGATTGGTCTCGACCCTTCAATGCTGGAGACAACCGTTGAACCCGATGTTCCGTACCGGCGTTCGGACAGGAAGGCTTCCGAAGGGTTCTTGACTTCGCGGAGACCGCTGTCGTGCATTTCGAAAATCCCGATCTCGTTCGTTGAACCGTATCGGTTCTTCAAGGCCCGGAGGATGCGGTAAGCGTAGTGAGCCTCTCCCTCAAACTGCAGAACGGTGTCGACCATGTGCTCGATCACTCGCGGTCCCGCAATCACACCTTCCTTTGTAACATGGCCGATGACGAAGATGGGGATGCCTTGAGTCTTTGCCAGCCGGAGGAGAAGGGCCGTCGATTCACGCACCTGGCTCACACTTCCCGGGGCGCTCTCAAGACCGGGACGGTACATCGTTTGGATTGAGTCGACAATGATCAGGTCAGGCGGATTGCGCTCGATGACATCGAGAATCAGATCGAGATTCGTTTCAGCCAGCAGAAGAATGCTCTTGGTATCGTCGGCTTCAAGCCGCTCGGCCCGGAGTTTGATTTGTCTGACAGATTCTTCACCGCTGATGTAGAGAATCACCTGGCCCTTGAGCTTCAGCGCCATCTGCATCATCAGGGTCGATTTGCCGATGCCGGGGTCGCCGCCGAGAAGAATGAGGGAGCCCGGAACAAGGCCACCGCCGAGCACACGGTCGAATTCATCGATGTTGGTCTTGACGCGTGGGACGTCCTGGCTTTCGAGCTCATCCATCGGAATGGGTTCGATCTTCGACATAGCGCCCATGGGCTTTTTCGAAAGCCTGAGCGGGGAGGGAGCTTCCTCGACGAATGTATTCCACTCGTTGCAGTTTGGACATTTCCCGACCCAGCGGGGGGAATTGTAACCGCATGACTGACAAACATATTTTGTCTGGATCTTCGCCACGGAAGAAGAGAGAGTGTTAATGTTTCAAGGGCAGAATGCAAAGGACGCCGTACCACCTGCTCAGTCAATATACAGACGCAGTCTCTGAGATTCAACAAATCGACCAACTCACCGAGGAATTCATTGCATAGAGTTGTGACTTTTTCTACTTTCAATGTGCCAATCGAATCTACCCCTCAACTTTGAAGAACGAGAGGCTCGTATGAACCGTCACGTCCTGCTGTTTTCCGCGGTCGCGTTAGCCTTCACCCTTGGAGCATGTTCCGGAGAAGGAGATCTCTCACTCAAACACATCAATGCTGCAAAGCTCAAAGAGCGGATCGCGGTCCTCGCAAACGATTCGTTGGAAGGTCGCGGCCCTGGGACTCGTGGTGAAGAACGAACGATCGCCTATCTCATCACGCAATACAAACAGCTTGGCCTCGAACCTGCTGGCGATCATGGAACGTATGTGCAAAACGTCCCGCTCGTCGGTGTCCGGATTGATCCTTCGGTGACGATGGATATTGTCCGCGGGAAACAATCGATTCGGCTGAAGTTCCCCGATGAATTTGTCGCGACAACCGGCGTCTATGAGCAAGCAGTTTCTGTGAAAAACGCGGACATGGTGTTTGTAGGATATGGCATCGTCGCGCCGGAGTTTGGTCGGGATGACTACAAAGGAGTCGATGTTGCAGGAAAGATCCTCTTGATGATGAACGACGATCCGAACACGGGCGACTCGTCGTTTTTTGTCGGCAAGGGTCGGACGTACTACGGACGATGGACGTACAAATACGAAATCGCGGGACAGAAAGGGGCTCTCGGTGCCATTATCATCCATACCGATGAATCGGCAGGTTATCCTTATCAGGTTATCCGCACCTCGCGGTCGCGGGAAAATTTCGACCTGGATACACCGGGTGAACATCGCGATATCAAGCTCAAAGGGTGGACCACCGAAGAAGCGACACAGCGCTATCTTGCCCTGGTAGGGCTTGACCTTCACAAGCTTATGGCATCGGCGCAGCGCAAAGAATTCAAGCCTGTTCCGCTGGGTCTCACCGTTTCCACGATGATGAAGTACTCGATCCGGAGGATGGAGACGCACAACATCATCGGAATTCTCCGGGGGAGCGATTCAAAATTGAAGGAGGAATATATTGCATTCTCGGCCCACCACGATCATCTCGGGATCGGGCCGTCGGTTGACGGCGACTCAATCTACAACGGGGCGTTAGACAACGCCTCAGGTGTTTCGATGATGATGGCGATTGCCGAAGAGTTCGGCGCGATGAAGGTAAAACCGAAACGCTCGCTCCTCTTCGCTACAGTCGCCGCGGAAGAAAAGAACTTGCTGGGTTCTCAGTATTTTGCGGAGCACTCCACCGTTCCTCTTGCATCGTTGGCTGCGAACATTAATATCGACGGAATGAACATCTGGGGAAAAACAAAAGACGTCATCTGCCTCGGTGCGGAACGGTCGACGCTGGAAAAAGATGTGGAGGACGTTGCAAAGGTCATGGGCCAGGTTGTCCGTCCGGATGCGTTTCCCGAGCAGGGAAGCTTCTACCGTTCCGATCATTTCAGCTTTGCAAAGATGGGGATCCCTTCGCTTTCGCTTCGGTCGGGTGCAGAGTACATCGGAAAGCCGGCCACCTACGGGAAAGAAGTGTCGGACGAATTCAACAAGAAACACTATCATCAGCCGAGCGATGAACTCCGTGATGACTGGGACTACGAGGGAGCGATTCAGCAGGGAGAATTTGCGGCACGCCTTGCGGAGCGTTTGGCGAATGCGGCATCAATGCCGGTGTGGAACAAAGGGGATGAATTTGAAGCTGCTGGTCTGAAACTGGGGAAAAGAAAATAGCCCGCGGGTGAAAGAACGGCGCAACAAACAAAAAACCCCTGAAGTTCATCAGGGGTTTTTTATTCTCTGGAATATCGGAAATCTTACAGCTTACCCCAGCGCTCCTTGGCTTTCTTTACTTTGTCGCTTGTCGGGTAATCCTTCGTGACTTTTTCGTAGGCTTCCTTTGCTTTTGCTTTGTCGCCTGTGGCTTCATAGCAGCGCGCCAGCATGTACTGTGCGTCGGCTTTCTTCTCTGAGCCCTTGTACTGGAAGACCATCTCAAAGTGTTTCATCGCGTCTTTGTATTGCTTCTTTCCGAAGAACGACTCGCCGATCCAGTAGTGGCAGTTGTCCGCCTGATCTTCAGCAATTCCTCCCGTGAGGAGTGTTTCCAACATCTGGATCGCATCGTCGTACTTCTTCTCGCCAAATGCCTTCATCGCGCCTTCATACGTTGCTGGAGGCGGTTTCGGCACTGCAGCAGCTTTCTCGAGCTCTGCCCTGAGTTTTGCCTCGATGTCTGCTAGGCGGGCGTTGAGCGTACCGCCGTCCTGCTCGAGCTTCACAATCTTCTGCTTCAGGTTGATATTGTCCGCTTCGAGTGAATCGATTTTCTTCTGCTCAGCTGTTGGCCCAGGCGGTGGTGGTGGCACTTCGGGTTTTACGGCTTCTTCACTGCTGCAACCTGCCAAGGCAAAAAGCAGAACCATCAACGCGGGAAGGGAGAGGCGAAGCATTGTCTCCTTTGTTTGTGCAAAACTCATACGGCCTCCGAGCTATGGCGGTGACAAGAGTTGATTAAAAGCACCGGAAATGTATCAAACCCAGCATTGAAAATCAAGTTTTAACAGAGCAATTCTTTCTTCGATTCATTTAAAGGGAAAGATGAGAAGGGGGCTCCTTAGTCTCTAAATTCTGTTTCACCCCGATTTCGCTTCATTTTGCCCAGCTGGGGTATTTTGGGATAGCGTGAACTCCACAAGTGCCCCAGCAATCGTATTAACAATCTGATCGGGCACTCCGTCGGGATAGCTCGATTTAAGCCTCATGTCGCACATCTCGTTGACATAGTCGACAACGACAAACTTCTCGTTCGGAGTCATGGCAATCTCCGTTGAAAAGAAATCGAGCCCACAAATCTGCTGAATGGTGGTTGCGACGGATCGGAGTGGCTGGAGTCCGAACGCTTCTTCCTCTTTTGGTGTTAATTCTTCATAGACATGTGTGAGATCGTTCCACCAACAAGGCAAAACGGTTCCAAAAGCGTAAAAGACCCGGAACCACCCTCGATGGTGATCAAGCTCGATCGGGATCACCTTCTCTTGGAGGAGATACTTGTCGTTTTTGTGATGTTGACGAGTCTCAATGACATCTTTGAGAGACTCGGCGCCGACGACAACGCCGACCCCGCCGCCCGTCGTGTTCGCGGGCTTGATGATGAAAGGACGTCCGAGACGCGCCAGTTCTGAAAGCGACAACTCAACTTCCTTTCTCTGGCTGTATGGGGAAATGATGATCGTGTAGGGAACGTGGATGCCGCGGGACAAGAATTCCAGATGCATCGTGGCCTTGTCAGATGCCCTTCGGAGCAAATCGTGGGGGTTGATAATATGGAGGGTTTCACGCTCGCCCGAGACGCGAGCGATCCGGCTTATCACCTTTTCCAGCGGGAGGAATTGTTCGTCTTCATCAGAGGCGCGGTCAAGAAAAACGCGAACAGAAAGAGTCTTATCATGAAGAGCGGAAACTGTTTCCGCGAGATTGCGCTGGTCGATGAAAAACGTCGTGAGTCCGCGGGCGGTGGCTGCCGAATCAATGCAGTGGAGGAACTCGCGATCGAAATCCCAGTTCCATGCAACAGCGACATCAAAGAGCCGATGGGTTGCTTTCATCTGACAGAAAGATAGCTTCTTTCGGTCCTCTCTGCAAGCTTCCGTCCACAATCCTTGTAATTCAAAGGCATAATCGATATATTTTCAATACTACTATGAAAACTGCTCTCTCTGCTCTTATTGTCGCCCTTGCCGTCGGTTGGACTGGTTGCAGCTCTGTGAAGCAGGTGGCTCGGACGCGACTGGAGCCCAAAAAAGACACTCAACTTCTGGAGCGACTGAAAGAATACCAGCGTGATCGCGCACTAGCTCGCCTGGTACAAGGCTCCGTCTATGATGTCACAGGTGATTATGCGAGCGCTATCCTCGAGTACCAGGAAGCGATTCAGCTCTATCCTCAGGCAGCTACATACTATGCAATTTCGAAAGACTACTCTGCTTTGGGCAAACACGCGCTCGCGGCACAGCACGGAGCGGAAGCAGTTCGGCTAGACTCTCTCAATATTCTCTATCATCAGAACCTTGCCACGATCTATCTGAATGCCTATCAGCCCGACCTTGCGGTGAAGGAATTTGAGCGGGTTGTTCAAATCGATTCCAACAACGTCGAAGGATTGTATAACCTTGCCCGCCTCTATCAAACGAACCGACCTCTGAAAGCTCTCGAGATTTACGAGCGTATTCTTGATCGTACAGGCGACGAGTGGGAAATCCTTCTCCAGACGGCGGAAACCTACAATTCCCTCGGTCGCTTTGATGATGCGGCGGAGAAATACAAACACATGCTGGAGTTAGATCCCAGCAACAAGGTATTGCAGCGGCAGCTCGCGGAGACGTATGGGCGTGCGGGCAAGTTTCCGGAAGCACAAAAACTGCTGGAGGGGATCCTCGAGACCGACCCCAAGAACGCGGAGGCACTCTCCTCTTTAGCTGATGTCTATATGGAGCAGCATCAGTACGATCGGGCACTGCCGATCTATCAGAAGCTTCTCCTCCAGGAACGCCAGAATCCGGAGATCAGACTGCGGATCGGAATTGCATATGTTGGGCAGGCCGATCGCGATTCGACGTTCGCCGATAAGGCAAAACCGGTTTTCGAGCAACTGAACAAAGACATCCCCAATGATTGGCGTCCATGCTATTACCTCGGAGTCATCGCTGCCCGCCAGGCGAAAGACTCCCTCGCCCGTGAGTACTTTGAGCGTGTGACGCACCTTGCAGCATGGAATGGTGATGCGTGGTGGTATCTTGGATCGTCGTATTTCGACAAAGGGGAGTATCAGAAGCTCGTTGACGCGATGCTGACAGCAGAAAAAACCCTTCCCAAAGACAACCGAATGCCGTTTCTCCTTGGTCTTGGCTACAGCCGCATGGATCAAAACGAGGCGGCGATTGCAGCATTTCGTCGTTCGTTGGATTTGAAGCCAGACGACATCAACACGCTGAGCACGCTGGCGCTGACGCTTGACGGGCTTCACCGCTATCAGGAATCCGATTCGTTATACGAGCGCGCACTCAAAGTGGATCCACGGTCGCATCTCGTTATGAACAACTATGGCTACAGCCTTGCGGAGCGCGGCCTCCAACTCGAGCGAGCTCTGCAAATGTCGCTTCAGGCCATAGAAGCAGAACCGAACAATGACTCGTATCTCGACACTGTCGGCTGGGTGTACTTCAAACTTGGCCGCTACAATGAAGCGCTGAAGTACATCTCCAAGGCCATAAGCGCAGGGGGAGCGAGTGCAACGGTGTATGAACACATGGGGGACATCCAGTACAAACTCGGTGAGAAGAAGAAGGCTGAACAATTCTGGAAGCAAGCGTTGGAGATGAATTCCGCCAACCAGAATCTCAAGGACAAAATTGCACGAGGTTCACTCTGATGAATCGTGTCCACGGCGCATTGCTGTCTCTGGTTGTTGTTCTCCTGGCTGGCTGCGCCTCGGTGCCGAAGCCGGATTTGACCGGCAAAACGGTGAACCCGGAAACAGTGCGGCGGATCGTTCGCGGAAACTATGAGAAGGTCCGCACCATGACCGGTTCGGGAACGATCAGCGTTGAGACCCCTGAATCAGCGCAATCTGGCTCGTTTGAGCTCTTCCTTCGGAAGCCCGACTCGGTTCTCGTGAAAATCGAGGGTCCGTTTGGTATTTCGGTAGGATCGGCTCTTATCACGCGGGGAGAATTTGTATTCTATAATAGTCTCCAGAACCAGCTCATTACAGGGCCGGTCACCAGCGCCAATCTCAACCGGATTTTCAGGGTCAAGCTGACATTTGATGAGTTGCTGACTCTCTTCACGGGGGGAAGTTTTCTTGCATCCGACGATGGATCTCCCGAAACAGTGAGCGTCGAAGAGAACCAGTACGTCCTCACGTACACAAACGCAGAAGGAAGCAGACGATACTGGCTCGATCCCGAATCCCTCCTTATTACGAGGATTCAACACCTCGATCAGAAGGGAAAGCTCTTTTTTGAAGAACGGTACGAAAAGTTCCGTACCTATGGCAATGCATCTCTCCCGCGGTTCATACGTGTCACGCAGCATACAAGCCAGAGGATGATTGGGGTGACATTTTCTTCGCTTGACATCAACACCGGCGGATCTCCCCTGGTGGTTGACATTCCCAAGAACGCAGAACGGATTCGCTGGCAATAATGCCACTCAGACGATCACTCATCCTAGGGTTGTCAATCCTCGTCGCAATCGCGCTGGGTCTCCCCGCAACGGTTCTGAGCCAGTCCGCCTCCAAGCAGTCTTCCAAGAAGACAAAAGTCCCCGCCAAATCTCAGCCTGAGAAGAAAAAGCCGCAAACGAGCATCAGCGACATGGAGAAAGAACGAACGCGGCTCAATGCTGAGGCGGCGGAGTACGAGAAGAAGTTCAAAAAGAGCAAGGAAAAAGAAAGCGTAACACTGACGAATATCAACAAGCTTGAGCAGCAGATCAACATCAAACGAAAGCTCATCAAAAAGCTCAGCGATCAGGAGCGACGGTTGACCGGAGATATCTCGGATGCGCGCAGTTCTATCGGAGATCTTGAACATCAGCTCGAGTCGCTGAAGAGCAACTATGCACGGTACGTTCGTTCGGTGTACAAGTACGGCAGAGTCTATGATGTTGAATTGCTTTTCTCATCGAAGTCTGTGAACCAGCTCTACATTCGGATCGAGTATCTCAAACGGTTCTCGGAACAGCGGGCCAAAGACCTGGCGAATGTTGTTCACAATAAGACCGAACTAGAGGATGAGAATCGGCAACTCGAAACCAATCTCCAGCGCCAGCATCGATTGCTCGCTGAGCGTAAAGATGAAGAATCATCCCTGAAAGGCGACGTCACGGAACACCGGAGAATGCTCGAGTCGATCAAGAAGGACACGAAGTTCTACCGTGATCAGGCAGACGAAAAAAGGCAAGCAGCGGAGAAAGTCAAAAACATCGTTGCCGATCTGATCGAACGGGAAAAGGAACGGAAAGATCGCGAGGCTGCAGCGGCACGCAGCCGCGAGCGAGTCCCAACAGCGCCCAAAACAAGTCCGACACCGGAGACAGTGACCGGTGCGTTTGCCTCCAACAAAGGAAAGATTCCCTGGCCGGTTGCACAGGAGAGAAAACCTGTGATTGCTTCAAAGTTTGGGAATCAGATCCACCCGGTGCTCAAGACGGTCAGGGAAAATCCGGGAATTGATATCAAGGTGGCAGCCGGATCCAATGTCCTCGCGGTGGCTGACGGCGAAGTCTCTATCCTCATATTCATCCCAGGATATGGCAACACTCTCATTTTGAACAACTATGATGGTTATCGCACAATCTACGCCCATCTTTCTGAGATCACGGTCGTCGAATCGCAAAAAGTGAAAGCCGGCGAGAAAATCGCGCAGAGCGGTGATTCAGTAGAAGGACCGATACTACATTTCGAGATCTGGTGGGGACAGGAAAAACAAAACCCTGAGATCTGGCTCGCAAAACAACGATGAGACACGTGAGCCTTTCGAAAGTATCATAGTCGAACTTCGACACCTTCGAAAGGTTTCTGAAGCCCCCGAAGGTTCATAAGCCCCCAGGAAATGACAAAACCCTCAAGCATCAACGGCCGGGGGTTCCTCCGGCCGCTCCAGCTGACAGCCGTTGTCTTCTTTACCGTTTCAGGCGGACCGTACGGTCTCGAGCCGGTACTGCAATATGTCGGCGGGGGAGTGGCATTGATGCTCATTATCATCACGCCCATCCTCTGGAGCATTCCGGCAATCTTCATGGTGCTTGAACTCAACGGCATGATGCCGATCAACGGCGGCTACTATCAGTGGGTAAAAAAAGGCTTGGGGCTGAAGTGGGGGTTTTTCGAAGGGGGGGGGCGTGGCTCTTCACCTTCACGGATCTGGCAATCTACCCTGTTCTCTTCATCCAGTACCTGAATTTCTTCTATCCTGAAGTGATTCAGTACAAGATCCCAATCTGCCTTGCGATCATTTGGGTTTCAGCCGCCATGAATCTTCTGGGGATTCTTCCCGTCGGCAGAAGTTCACTCCTTCTGGGCTTTGGCGTGCTTGTTCCCTTTGCCATACTGTTCGGCGTGGCCATCAGCAAGGGGTTTTCGTTTTCTTTTTCCGGTGTGTCGATGCAGACGAATGGTCTTGGCTTCACGGTCTTTGGTATGGGACTCTATACGGTGATGTGGAATTTCCTCGGGTGGGATAATGCATCGTCGTTCGTTGAGGAGGTCCATCGTCCTGTTCGCTCGTATCTGATTTCCATCATTGCCGCTTTCGTTTTGATCCTTAGTATGTACTTTCTCTCCATCTGGACCGGCACAATCACCGGAATCGATGCCGGAGTTCTCAAAGCGCAGGGATTTCCATCGCTCGGTCTGCTTGTGGGGGGCTGGTGGCTCGGCGCCGTCCTCTCGTTCGGTGGAATGGCAAGCGCGCTCGGTCTTTTCATTTCGATTCTCCTCGCTATTTCCCGCGTCCCCAAAGCAATGGCAGATGATGGATTGCTTTCTCCGTCATTGAGCAAAATGCATCCCAAACACAACGTTCCGCACATCTCGATCATCGTCTGTGCGCTTGTTGTCAGCGGAATGATTTTTTGGGAGTTCGGCGACCTGCTCATCATCGACGTGACACTCTATGGAGCCGCTCTCTTCCTTGAGTTTGTCGCATTGATCGTTCTGCGCATCACGAAACCCGACGCCGAGCGCCCTTTCCGTGTACCGCTTAGTGTTCCGGGGCTTGTCGCGATGACAGTTTTGCCTGCGGTGTGTCTTGTTGTGGCGCTCGCTGCTGCGTTGTCTGAGGTGAGCATCTACACCAACGCGACGCTATTCGCGATTGCTGCTGTTGCGACAGCACCCGTCGCGTGGAAACTGCTCAACATGAAGCAATCACCACGGTGAGTGAAAGCGCAACCCTTCTCCTCCTCTGTGTTCTCATTTCTGCCAAAGCGTGAACCGGCCGATTCCTTTTTTCTTTTCTCCCCCGAAGATCGCACGTATTGACTTTCGAACAAAGATTCATGTGATTGCCTTCGAGTAAAAGACTGGTATGCCGTTTCCAGGCAAACCACCGTGTGATTGGTTCCAGACTCGCCCCTCTGTTCTTTAGAGCTGTCCTTCATAGGTGCCTCTGTGGTTCGAGGTCCGACACGATCCTCTCGCTCCACGATTCTCCTTCGAGCATGTTTTCCCGAGTTGTGCAATCATCTCTGCAAATTTTCATTCCTTCAATCACTTCCTGGCACCGGACACTCTCCGGCCAGAAAACTACAAGTGGTCGTCTTCTTCGCCTCCCGAAAGGAGCCAAGCGTATGAAAAACCTGTTGCGTGTGATTCCCCTCATCCTTCTTAGCTCGTTCTGCACACACTTTCTGCCGGCACAATGGCTGCAAACCAACGGGCCATATGGTGGTAAGGTGAATTGCTTCACCGTCTCCGGCACCAATCTCTTTGCCGGGACTTACGGCGGCGTCTTTCTATCTACCAACAATGGCACAAGCTGGACTGCGGTCAATACCGGCTTGAACACTTCTGTCTTGTCTCTTGCCGTCTCCGGCACGAATCTCTTTGCCGGGACTTCTGGCGGGGGTGTCTTTCATTCCACCAACAACGGCACAAGCTGGACTGCAGTCAATACCGGCTTGACGAACACTTATGTCTTTGCTCTTGCCATCTCCGGCGCGAACCTCTTTGCCGGGACTTCTGGCGGCGGTGTCTTTCTTTCCACCAACAACGGCACAAGCTGGACTCAAGTCAATACCGGCTTGACGGACACTTCTGTCGATGCACTTGCCGTCTCCGGCGCGAATCTCTTTGCCGGGACTCTGGGCGGCGTCTTTCTTTCGGCCAATAACGGCACAAACTGGACTCGAGTCAATACCGGCTTGACGAACACTTCTGTCTGGTCGCTTGCTGTCTCCGGCACGAATCTCTTTGCCGGGACTTATGGTGGCGGCGTCTTTCTATCTACCAACAACGGCACAAGCTGGACTCAAGTCAATACCGACTTGACGGACATTTCTGTCTTTGCTTTTGCCGTCTCCGGCGCGAATCTCTTTGCCGGGACTCGTTACAGCGGCGTCTGGAGACGGCCTCTTTCGGAAATGATCGGAGGAGGAGCGGGAAGCATCAGCCCCTCGGCTGCTGCGCAAGTGCCGGCCGGCGTGCCGTTCTGGGTCGACGTGAAGGTGGGCGATCCTAACGCTGTATCCGATTTGTACGGTGTCTCGTTCAAACTCAATAGCAACCAGAGCACCTGTACGTACGTGAGTGGGAGCGCTGAGGCGGGAAGTTTTCTGGGGACGAGTCCGATGGCGATATTCCAGGCCGTCGATGCACAAACAGTAGACATGGCAGTAACAAAGACATCCAGCCCGGGAGCAAATGGAAATGGAGTTGTAGCCCGGGCGCAATTTACAACTCCATCATCTCAGGGTACGAATACGAATGTGTTGTTTTCGTTGACAGACGTTACGGCGATTAACTCAAGCGGTGCGTCAATTTCGTTGTCAACCGGCACAGTAACCGTCACATTCGTCTCGGCAGCGCAAGTCTTCCCTGGAGACTGTGACAATAACGGGACGGTCAGTGCGGCTGATCTCTTGCCAATAGGATTGTACTACGGCCAACAAAACGGTACCCAGCCGACCCCAAACAATGCCGGGATTCAATGGCAAGCCTTTACCAGGGGCTACTGGGCCAACGAGCCTCCCGGGAAAAAAGTGTACGCTGATGCGGATGGCACCGGGATCATCAATACCGCGGATCTGCTTCCCATCGGTCTCAACTATGGCAAGACGCATCAGGTGACGACGAACAGCGTCAAAGAGCCGGTCGTTGCTGCCGGGACCATGCAGAAGGAAGCTGCTACAGAACTCCAGATTGCCTCGGTGACGCGAGAACAATCGGGTGATGGCCAAATGCACATGCGCGTTGTGTTACGTGCAGAGACTCCAGTATACGGCATTGCGTTTACCTTGAAGTACAATGTCGGAGGATCATCGGAGAACCTTGTGCACCACGCAGCATTGGACACGACAAGAAGTGTGTTTGGTGGAGGGTTGATGTTCAACCGGGCATCGGATGAGGTTGGCATATGGGACCTCGCGATAACAAGAACGGATGGCATAGACTACAACGGTACGGGTCTCCTGCTGGATCTGGCGCTTGACGTCCCGACCGGCAGGGAATCGGCGTTGCAGCTTGAAATCTGCAACGTCACAGCAAACGATGCAGCCGGAAATATCGTGAGCATCGCTGGGCTGCTCTATCCGGCGGTGGCGACAGGAGTGGATGCCCAGGTGCCTGCATCATTTGGGTTGCAGCAGAACTATCCGAATCCATTTAATCCGAGTACGACAATTGAAGTGAGTGTTCCGGAGCAAGCTCACCTCGTCATGAGAGTATATGATGTTTTGGGGAGAGGGATTGTGACGCTGTTGGAAGGGGAGAGAGCACCGGGCATTTGCCGTGTTTCCTGGGATGGGAAAGACGCTGGAGGTGTTCCGGTAAGGAGTGGAGTGTACTATTGCCGTTTGACGGCGCAGGGAACATCGGGAAAGATCTTCACGCAGACACGACAGATGGTTGTGGTGAAGTAGATTGAATCGGAAAGGAAGTGCTATGAAAGCACACATACAGCGAGCCGTGTTCCTCATGATTGTCGTGATGCCATGGAGTCGGCTTTGTGCGCAATGGACACAGACGAATGGACCGTTTGGCGCGCCTGTTCGGGCACTCGTGGTCAGTGGAACAAATCTGTTTGCAGGCACTGATGGCAGCGGAGTGTATTCTTCCTCGGACAATGGAGCGCACTGGCGTGCGGCCAATGCGGGCTTGACGGTCGATGATATCCGCTCATTTGCTGTTGGACCAATGACAGGTGATACCACCCGCTCGAATCTCTTCGCAGGAACTTATAGTGGCGGCATCTTTCTCTCGACGAACAACGGAGACACCTGGAAAGATGTTCATAGTAACCTGTCGAGCAACAGTGTTACCGCGTTGGCCATCAGCGCTGATGGTGGGGGAGGTGTCAGCCTCTACGCCGGAACTGACGGTGACGGTGTGTACCGTTCGACCAACAACGGCACAAACTGGGTCGCGGTGAATACCGGTATTCCATTGCCTCTCGCAATCAATGCGCTCATTGTCACCCAGAACCCGTCCGGCGGAGTCAACATCTTTGCTGGGACGAATGGTGCCGACGGCGGCGTTTACCTCTCAACAAATCGCGGGGCGAGCTGGGCGACCTCGAACCAGGGGATCGCAGGCGACTATGTCAATTCCTTGGTTGCTAACGGAACAAACTTGTTCGCCGGGACCAATGAGGATGGCGTCTATCGTTCATCAGACAACGGCAAGACATGGGTTGCGGCACAAGCTGGACTGCCTGCGAATACCACGGTCAATGCCTTCTGTGTCAATGGCACAGTGCTCTTCGCAGCGACGTTTGGAGATGGTGTCTACCGTTCCTCGGACAACGGTGCGAGCTGGACGGCAGCAATAGCAGGGCTCACAGACAGCTATGCAAGCGCCCTCGTTTCGAGCGGCACAAACGTCTTCGCCGGTACCATCAGCGGCGTGTTTCACTCAACCAACAATGGTACCAACTGGACGGCGGTGAACACCGGACTATCATATCGCACCGTCAACACGCTGGTCACCGGCGGAGACGGTACGAGGCTCTTCGCCGGCACCGTGGATGGAGGCGTCTATCGGTCGACGGACAACGGCGCAACCTGGGATGCACCAAACACGGGTCTTAAGAAATATGATGGCAACACTGCTAATGTCTACGCACTTGCGGTGATGGGGTCAACCGTGTTCGCTGGAACGGACGCGGATAACGGTGTGTATCGGTCGTCGGATAACGGCGCAACTTGGATCGGAGCGCAATCGGGTTTGCCAAACAGGAACACAGCATCGTTGTTCGTCAGCGGCACCTCTCTGTCCGCCGGAGCTTATGGCGGTGGCGTCTATCGGTCAACAGACAACGGTGTGACCTGGAAGGAATCAGACACAGGAATCCCGTCGATTGCCACTGTGAATGCACTCGTTCTGAACGGCCAGTATCTCTTTGCCGGGACCTTTGGCAGTGGAGTCTATCGGTCGACAAACAATGGCACAACGTGGGTTGCGGTCAATGCGGGACTCCCAACGCCGGCTTGGATCAAAAGCCTTATCGTGAGCCAGTCGACGGCGGGTGGTGTGAATTTGTTTGCCGCGACTGAAGGCGATGGCCTCTATCGTTCGACGAACAACGGAACAAGCTGGACGGATATCAGTACAGGGCTGCCGATGCATACAACCGGCAACGCTCTGGCTGTCGTTGGGAATGCACTGTATCTGGGGACGGAAGGTGATGGAGTTTTTGTTTCCGCGGATAGCGGAGCAAGCTGGGTTTCGGTCAATACGGGGTTGACAGATTTGAATGTGAACGCGTTCGCGATGAACGTCAGCGGATCAGGAACAGCGAACCTCTTCGCAGGCACAGGCTCGAGCGGTGTATTTCGCTTCGTCTCAAACGTGGCATCCATTGCCAGCATTGCTCCCTCAGGCCCATCGCAGGCTTCCCTTGGCACACCGTTTTGGGTTGACGTGCGTGTGGGAGACTCGAAACCAGTTGCGGGGCTGTACGGCGTTGCGTTTAAATTGAGGAGCAATCAGGCTACATGCACTTATGTCGACGGGAGTGCGGTGGCGGGCAATCTTCTTGGGGTAAATCCTCTGACGTTTTTTCACGTACTGGATCCTCAGGGTATAGATGTAGGGGTGTCGATGTCCGCGGGCTCAGGCGTGAGTGGCAACGGCATTGTTGCGAGGGCACAGTTTGTCAGTCTCTCCCCCGGGCCTGTGCGCTTTTCGATCGAGAATGTGACCGCTGTGAACCAGGCCGGGGTTGCGATTCCGTTCGACACCACGAGCACAACAGTTCGGGTGACATCATCAAAAGCTTCGTTGAAGCCAATAGCAGTATTGCCTGTTGAAGCCGGCAAAGCGTTTCGCGTTCAGATACAAGTGGGAGATCCAAACACGATCTCGGCACTCTATGGAATATCCTGCAAGCTGCGGAGCAATCAACCGACGTGCACATATGTGAATAGAAGTGCAGCGGCAGGGGACTTCCTAGGCGAGGATTGCCTGACGGTTTTCCATGCGGCTGATTCTCAAACGGTAGACTTGGGCGTCACCAAGATGGCAAGGCCGGGTGTTGATGGAAGTGGAGTTGTGGCGAGCGCACAGTTCATTTCCTCAGTATCGGGGACGGTGCAATTCTCCCTGCTTGACGTCATAGCAGTCGACACAAGTGGCAAAGCGATTGATCTTGAAACATCTGGTGCGACAATCACCATCGCGTCCACGATTGCAGTTCTCAGACCACTTGCTGTTCCACCGTACACGTCCGGAAAGCCATTTTGGATTGAAGTCCGTGTGGGCGACCCGGTCGCCACCGGCCTCTATGGTCTGTCATTCAAGTTGAGAAGTGATCGGTCGACCTGCACGTATGTGAAAGGGAGTGTTGCGTCAGAAGCGTTCTTTGGAGCGAATCCACTCGTACTTGCCGCTGCAGTTGATTCACAAACGGTGGATATTGGCATCACAAAGACAGCACACCCGGGTATTGATGGCAGTGGCTTTGTCGTGAAGGCGCAGTTTGTCTGTCCGCCGAGCGGTGACGTCCATTTCTCCTTCCTTGACGTCTCCGCGGTCGACCAAAACGGTTCAAAGATTTCTCTCAATCTGGCTGGAGGAGCCATTACGGTGACGTCGAGTACTCGTACTCCGGTCCTCACTGGTAAGGTGCCGGCACGATTGCCGTCACTCACACCGAACACTGCGGTCACATTTTCGGTGAATGTCACTGATCCGAACAACCTTCCACTATTATACATCTGGAAAGTTGACGGGGATGTGAAGAAAGTGGGGGACAGCACTTTCACATGGACCTTCACGCAAACGTCCGGATCAGCATATGGTATCGCGCAACAATCAGCGTCATCTCCGACTGTCACGTGTGTCTTCCAGGATCAAGGCGGACTCCAGGATTCGACCGTCTGGTCTCTCGCTACAGATGTCATTGTTGAACATCCGGTCCCGACGCAATTCATGCTGAGCCAGAATTATCCCAACCCGTTTAATCCAACAACGAATTTCGAGTTTCGGATTGGGAATTTCTCCGCCAAAGGCGGATCCGCCTCCGGCGGAGAATTTGTGATGTTGAAGATATTTGATGTTCTTGGGAGAGAGGTCAGCACGCTCGTGAACGAGGTGCGTCCGGCTGGCGTGTATACGGTTCGATGGGATGGATCGATGATGCCGAGTGGAGTCTATTTGTACCGTCTCCGTGCCGGGAGTTTTGTTTCAACGAAGCAGATGGTGCTTCTGAAGTAAGAGCGTCATCCCAATTCATCTAGCCCCATCAATTTTTAGTGCACAGAAAGAAATCGCAATCTGAAGTTTCTTGTTGTAGTCTTCTGACACCAGGAGCCGTCTATGCGCATCGATCGAATCGAACTCCGCCATACAAAAATGGAACTTGTCTCTCCGTTCGAAACATCCCTCGGAGTTGAACTCTACGAAGAACACATTATTGTCCGGGTCGATGGAGACGGTGTGAGCGGTTGGGGTGAGTGCGTCGTGGAGCCAACGCCATCGTACTCCTATGAAACACTGCAGACGGCATGGCATGTGCTGCGCGATTTTCTGATCCCGGCTCTCCTGAGGAAAGACATCTCGAGCATGGAAGATGCGCTGGCGAAGACCGCCTGGGTTCGCGGCCATCGAATGGCTCGGGCAGGAGTGGAGGCGGCGCTGTCGGACGCATTGGCGAAAGCGAAAGGGATTTCACTCTCTCAGTTCCTGGGAGGGACACGCAAACGCATCAACGTTGGTGTGAGTGTGGGATTGCAATCATCGCCTGCCCGATTGGTGGAGGTTATTGCAGAGTACTTGCAGGATGGTTACAAGCGTATCAAAATCAAGATTGCGCCCGGACGGGATCTCGATCTAGTCATAGCGGTCCGAAAAGCGTACCCGAGTATCCAGTTGCAGGTCGATGCCAACTCCGCGTATACACTGAAAGACATCGACATGCTTCGAGCGCTGGATGAATACAACCTTCAGCTTATTGAGCAGCCGCTTGGATATGATGACATCTATGACCATTCGATCCTGGCGAGGGAATTGAAAACACCCATCTGCCTCGATGAGAGTATTTACAATGTGTCCGACACCAAAGCCGCACTGGAATTGGGCAGCTGCCGAATCATCAACATCAAACCGGGACGCGTTGGCGGGTACACCGAGTCGAAGAGAATCCACGATTTCTGTGCCTCGAAGAATGTTCCGGTATGGCACGGCGGGATGGACGAATCCGGTATTGGGCGGGCAGGAAATGTCGCCCTCGCTTCGCTTCCGAACTTTGTTCTTCCCGGAGACATCTCCGCAAGCAAGCGATACTATAAAGAAGATACTGTCGATCCCGCCTTTGAGGTCGATTCAGACGGCACGATGGCAGTTCCTACGAAACCGGGAATTGGAGTTGAGGTGCTGATGGATCGCTTGGAGCGGGTGACCGCACGCCGCGAAGAATTCAAAGCGTAATCAGTGAGCCCAGATTCTTGCAGTCGATTCTCTTGAGAAACTCTCTTCTCCGCGAAACAAAAAAATCTATTCACTCCTACTGATTTCTAAATGCCGCTGACCGCTGTCCACCGGCGCACGTTTCTTTCTCCTCACTTTGCCACAATTCGGAATGGTTGCCATCCGGCAGAGAAAAATTAACTTGACAACACGGGACTTATCTTGTAATCTTGGCATACCTAGTATACCAGGTAACACCCCTCCATGCCGATTGATGTTCAGGATTCCACCCCGCTCTACCTTCAAATCGTCGATGATATCAAATCGAAGATTGCTTCGAAGGAGCTAAAAGCCGGCGACCAGCTTGGCTCGCATGCTGCGTTATCTTCCGCCTATAGAGTAAGCCTCATCACGGTAAAGAAAGCGCTCGCCACACTCAACAACGACGGCGTCGTTTTCAGCCGTGTCGGCAAAGGTACGTACGTTGCCCAGCATACCATTGACGCACGACAGAACGGACATCCAACCATCGGACTCGTCATTCGGGATGTTCGCAGTCCATTCTTTTCACGCGTCATGCACAGCGTGGAAGATGCTGCGTATGAGCTTGGGTATCATGTTCTTGTCTCCAATTCGTCCGGCAAGGCGGAAAAGGAAGAAGCACAGATTGCCCGATTCCGGGAATTCGGCGTCAACGGAATGATCATTGCGTCCATGACTCACAAATACCACCCTACACCGACGGTCCGCAAGATGCTTCATCAGGGATTTCCATTCGTGATGGTTTCCTTCATCGCTGATGAGGACGTTCCATTTGTGGGCAGCGACCACGAGCAGGGAGGATACCTGGCAACAGAGTATCTCATGAGACAGGGATACCAGAAAATCGGATACATCAATGGTGAGCGCGGAAATATGGTTGGAGAGCTCCGTCGGCGTGGATACGAACACGCACTGAAAGACCATGGACGACGTGTCGATAAGAACCTTCTGTTTCATCTGCGAATGAGAGGGGAGCACCACGATTATCAATCGGGCTACGAGATAGGAAAGAAAATTGCGACGCTGCGCCTGCGGCCGGACGCTGTGTTTGTGTACAACGATCTTTCGGCTTTGGGATTTGAAGACGCAATCCTCGAGCACGGGCTACGTATTCCTGACGACATTGCCATCGTCGGATTTGACGACATCGAGCGGGGCGAGTATGCGCCCGTTTCCCTCTCTACCGTTCGTCAGCCCACCAGCATGATCGGAAAAGAAGCCGTGAGCCTTCTCCTGAAACTGATGCAGGGGAAAAACGTGAGCATTCGCCGTGTCCTGAAGACCAAGCTTGTGATCAGGGGATCTTCCGGAAGAAAGAAGGTCACTCGGGTCGGCGAACGTTCGTGAAAAACATACACGCACGAAATATAAACACATACTCAGCCATCTCCTCGGGTTTCAATCAGCAATTACACTGCAGTTGAGGAATTCACTCTATGAAAAACGCCATACTCCTCCTCCTGGTTTCTCTAACTCCCGTGATCGCACAGAACAGCGGGAAAATCTCTGGAATCGTGAGGGATGCGAAGACAAAAGAACCGATCCCCGGTGTCAATGTCGTCATCAAGGGCACGATGCTGGGTGCGGCGACGGATGTCGATGGTGCGTACTTCATTCTGAAGGTCCCGCCAGGCACATTTGAGGTCACGGCCTCCATTGTTGGCTATCAGCGGGTGACACAGAACGCTGTCCAAGTTCACGTCAACCGGACGACAACGCTCGATTTCGCCTTGCAGCAAGTCACCATTGACCTCGGTCAGGAGGTCGTGATCACTGCCATGCGGCCTGATGTGGAGAAGGAAAAGACCTCAACCAGTGAGATTCGACGCGGGGAAGAGGTGTTGAATGTCCCTGGGATTCAGGACATCTCCGACGTGTTGACGTTGTCATCCGATATCAGCGACGGACATTTCCGCGGCGGCCGCGACAATGAGGAGCTGTATAATCTCCAGGGTATGGGGATCATGAATCCCCTGAATAGTGCAACCGCGTTCAATCCTATCATGAGCGCGGTAGAAGAAGTCGAAATCATTACAAGCGGTTTCGGTGCGCAGTATGGAAATGCCCAGTCGGGCATCGTGAACATCACGATGAAAGAAGGCTCTTCGAGCAAATGGGTGGCACGCGCAGAAAGCCGCATGCGAGCGCCCGGACTGAAACACTTTGGTCCCAGCGTGTGGGATCCCAATGCCAACCCATATCTGGCGCTTCTCGATTCGCCTCAGAAATGGCTGGGGGGTGATCCGAACTATCCAAACGGATACTGGGGCGGAATCGGATCCGGATATGCGAACCGTTACGGGAAAGATACGACGACGCTTGCCACAATGTTGTACACACTCTGGCTCTTGCAGGGACACCGCGAGTATGGCAAAAACTACGACAATCTCCTCGACTATTCTCTCGACGCCAACGTTGGAGGTCCGCTGGCGAACAATGTTCGCCTCTTCCTGGCATTCCACACGGATAACACTTGGCCCATTCTTCCAACGCCGGAACCCAACCTCAGTCGGCAGTTGATGGGCAATATCGTCTATGATTTCCGAAGCGGGATGAGTCTCCGGTTCAGCGGGGCGTATTCGAAAGCGGACGGCCATACGCTGAGCGGAACAACCTCGACGGGATGGTATAACTGGATATGGGATCGTGTGTTCAGCGTGAAACGCACGATTGACGAGAATATTCAACTTGGTCTCCGATGGACGCACGCAATCAGCCCAAGCACCTTCTACGAGATCAAGCTGAATTCACTTCGGACGACTTCTCTCGATGGTTCTCCGGTCACCAATCCTGGTAGACTCGATGGAGTCTCCTCTCTTCTTGTTTGGGAAGGATGGACCAACCTGCCCGATGGATTCAATTATGGTCAGCTTGACAATGACTTTTCTTCTGAAAAAACACGAACGATCAGCCACGATGGATCTATCACGACACAGTATTCTGCCAAGCCATACGAGGTCGGTCTCTATGTTCAGGACAAGATGGAATTCGAAGGGATGATCGCCAACGTTGGGCTGCGGTTGGATGTGTACAATGCAAATGTGATGTACTACACGGATACATTCGCCCCCTATCGCTACACGGATAGCCTTGGACTTCAAAGAGTTGATGAGCGGTATGCGAGCAAAGCCAAGACGCCGGTTATTGCTCGCTTGCAGCCACGTGCGGGATTCTCTTTCCCCGTCTCGACGCAGACGGTTTTTCATGTGAACTACGGTACCTTTTTGCAGCGCCCCCCCTTTGTTCGCATTATCTCTCAGACAGTAAACAGGAAGGAGCTCTACAGCTATGGCGGGGCTTTGTCAGTGGTTGGAACGCTGGGGAATCCGACACTACGACCAGAAATAACGAGCAGCTATGACATTGGCGTGACACAAGCATTGGGAGAAGGTTTCACATTGGACATGAGTGGATACTACAAAGACGTGAGAGACCTGCTCCAGCAAGCTATCTATAGCTCGAAACAAGGAAACTACGTGACATATATCAATCGGGACTATGCAGACATACGCGGGTTCCGGGTGGGGATTGCAAAACGCAGCGGAATGCTGACGGGCACCCTCAATTATACTTATGGAGTGGCAACAGGGAAAAATAGTTCATCGGATGGTAATCAAATTCCTACCATCTATGAAAGCGGACCTTCCAAAGACCCGGTACCTCAGGACATCTTAATGGATTTCGACAGAACACACAATCTCGTAGCCAACGTGGGCTTTAACACACCTCAGGGGTGGGGACCAGTATTGTTTGATGTGTTTCCGTTGGAGCGAGTCACCATCGCCGCCACATCCTTTGCACGCAGCGGCCGCCCGTACACTTCACGCCTCAACCCGGGAATTCTCATGAACAAGCGCGCACCAAATGAATTCAACACCAATCTGAAAATTACGAAGCAGATATCCCGGTTCTTTGGCGCCAGCGCATCGTTCTATCTTGAGATCTCCAATCTGTTCAATACCAGAATCTATAACTACACCACCGTCTTCAATCCCGACATTAACAACACAAGTAATCTCTCGAAATGGACGATCAAGTACGAAAAGGGCGAAGACATCACGTACTATGAAGATGACCTGCGCCCGGGTTTCCTGATCAACCAGGAATTCAGAATCTACTCCAATCAACCGAGGTCGGCACAGTTCGGAATGATCATCAACTTCTAAGTGGTTCGACTTCCTGCCCGCCGTGAGGATTCCCTCGGGGCAGGCGGGCGCTCACCACAGGTTTTGAGGAGCAACACATGAGCCCTTTTACGAAACTTGCATGCCTTCTCTGTCTGCTTGGAAGTATCGTGTCTGCACAGATGCAGAAGGATTATCTCATTCACAAACGCGGGATGCTTCATCAGACCGTCTATAATACGGGCGAGCTCGGGCGGAAATACGTTACGTCAAACGCCAACACCGAGCCCGGCATTCCTTCGTTCGAATGGCCCGGGAATTCCGCTACCGTCGTCGACGGGAAACAGTACACCGGACAGCATAACTCGTATGGCGGCGGGATTCAAATCGGCGTCGACCGGGTTGATTCCACCCAACGCCTGTACGCGTTCTGCGGAGGAATGATC
>JAPLFP010000285.1 GCA_026390585.1 Ignavibacteriales bacterium
GACCGCGATCAGCAACCCGAGAAATCCGAGGAAGTAAAAGAAGACGAGAATCGAGAAGATGACAAGCAGAGGGTGAAGACCGATTTTGCTTCCGACGATCCGTGGGGAGAGGTACATCGTTTCGAACAGGCGGAGAGACTCGATGGAAAGCACGCTGAACAGGACCTTTGGAAGCACTGGAGGATCACTGAACATGGCGACGATTGCTGCAAGAACCATAGTGATGATCAGGCCAAAGTACGGTATGAGGTCAAAAATCGCCGCGATGACACCGAGCATGAGAGCGTACTTGATCCCGACAATCGAGAAGATTGTCGCGATGACAATTCCCTGCATGAGGGCAACGGTGATGGTCCCGCGCAAGTATAATCCTATCACATCATCGGCAGACTTGAGGTACGACTCGACCTGATCCCGGTACCGGTGCGCGAACAGCATTAGGAAGCGCTGTCGTATCTTGGGGAGATCTGCGAGGATATAGAATGTCAGAAATGGGACCAATACGACATAGAAGATCTGGGTCACCAGATTGCTGATACTGCTTGCCAGGAGCAGAAGTCCTTTCAACATATTCTTGAGTATGTCTTCCAGTTTCGGAGTGAATTGACTCGTCAGCGTGTTGCGTACTTCTTCGGACGAGACCCCATATTTCTCCATGGCTTTCAGGGCGCTGCTGTTCCAAATCCAGGAGTTGAAATCAACGATAAGCTTGGACATCGAATCGAGGATTCCTTCAACCTGCGTCAGCACCACCGGCAGGACGAGGAAAAAGAACAACACAATCAGTGTCAGGAGGATGATGATGAGGAACAGAGATGTCACCCACCGCGGAACTCCCCAACGCTCGATTCGCTCGACGACGGGATTCATCACATATGCCAGTGCAAGCGAAACGACAAACGGTGCCAGGAGTGAAGAAATGGAGGAAACAAACCAGATGCCAAAAAGGATGACGCTCAACCACATGATTTTCTTCGCCAGGTTGTACCCTCTCAACGGATACAACAAGAAGATTATCGCACCCAGCAGAAGGAATGGAGAGATAATAGACTGAATCGAGTAAATCAGAACCAGGAGAAGGAGAATCGCTCCAATGAGAAGCACGATCTCGATCCGACCCAATGATTGAAAGAGAGAATCCCAGTGCGTATCAAGACCGTCCAGTTGCGGAACAGGGCCCTTGCGTCTCGTTCGCGGATTTCTTTTGGCACTCATCAGCTTTTCCCCTTCATCGTTGAAACGCCGGTGTGTCCAAATCCCCCACCACCTCGAGCAGTCTCGTCCAGACTCTTCACTTCCTCCCATTCAACACGTGCATAGCGTTGAATAATCATTTGAGCAATTCGATCCCCCCGCCGAACAACAAATGGCTCCTTGCCGAAATTCGAGAGAATGACCTTGATCTCTCCCCGATAGTCGGAATCAATGGTGCCGGGAGAATTGAGGATCCCAATTTGATGCTTGATGGCAAGGCCGCTTCTCGGTCGCACCTGCGCCTCAAATCCCTCCGGTAGTTGAATGCTGTAGCCCGTAGGCACCAGGACCGTTTCGGATGGACGAAGCGTCATCTCGCCGTCCACGCCCGCGAAGAGATCCATGCCAGCAGATCCATCGGTTGCGTATGTCGGCAATGGCAGATCGGTCGTCTCGGGGTCGGTGCGGCTGATGCGGACTTTGATGTGTTCTGACAAGTGGGTATTTCGCTCGTTGGAAGGTTGTGGTCGCACAAATATAGGCAAGAGAGCCGAGAGAAGCAACCAGCCCCAAAAGCGAAGCCCCGAACGATCTCTCGGCCGGGGCTTCATTCAATCTCATTGTCACCTTCGAAACGGCGGGTGCGCGCTAGTTTCGGTTTTCCTTCTCTTTGAGTTCCTGCATTCGACGTTGTTCACGCTTATCCATCTCGCGCATGAGCGAATCGAGTTTCGACCGTCCCCCCTTCTTTGTCAGGAATGTGCTGTCGAGTGCCCGTCTGAGCTTACCGGCATTTATTTGCGGCCTGCCTTCGCTCCCATGAATACCTTCCATCAAGGACTCAAAGCCAGGAGGAACACCACCCCTCATCATTCGCTCCACAACACTATCCAGATCCATATTGTTGAACTGGAGGTTGAAATAGAACGAGGAATCCCCTCCAAATGGCGAAGGAACTCGCGATCTGCCTGTAGTTCCGAACTGACCGGGATGTCGGGGTTTCACCCAAAGCTCTGGCATCGGGACCGACATTTCTTCCCATGAAGTCCCGATTTGGATACTGATGAAATCCGAGTCGCCGGTCACCCGCACTTGGGGCATTGATATTGTGACACGTTGCCGGCCAACATCCTCGCGCTGCTCAGCAATTCGCCGAATGAGCCCGTTCATATTCACCATAACTTGTTCACGGCCTTCGTCAAAATGCTGGAAGTGGCGACGAAGGCTGTCCATATTCAAGCGGAGGGTTGACATGATAACCGTGTCAGGTGTCAGCACCAGGAACGGCTCCGGCCTTGAGACTACTCGCATCGTATGCAGAATGCGTTCAGAGGATTCCGATGCCTTCCGACCCCCGGAAATCATATAGGGTGCGCTGCGGACTCGTAGGAATTTCTCAAACCGCGTCCGTTGCTCGGGCTCCAGCGCTGCTGCGATCCCAGAGAGCATCACGCGATTCAATCGCGACAGTTGAGGATCGATCGCCATCGCCTTGTCTTCAGCCACGAAGACGGATCCCTCGAGCTTCTGCCGACCAAGATCCAGCAACGAATCTATAATCTCCCGCTGCATGCGTGTCGGCCGGACTTCGTCGACGAACTCTTTCACAGTTACTGACGGAGTTCTCCTCGCTCCCTTTTTGTCGACATCGATGGTGTACCCTCTGGCAGAGTCCTCGTTGACACGAAACTCTGTTTCAGCTTTGGCGTCGAGCGGCAGGGTTCCAAACATTGCGAACTGCAACGCCTGATTCTTGTCGACACGAGAGAACAACGGCATGATGGAGCCCTTCAGCACGTTGTCCCCGACCACCTTCTGAACACGCTCGGTTTGTCTGCTGACGTAACTCACCACAGATTCGCGCTGCCGGTAGAGAACGACGCCGATCGCGATCACCAGGACGGCAGTTGCAACGGCGACAAGAGGGAAGTACCGCCGCGGAAACGGCAGGAGGTTCTCCTCTTCTTTCTTTCTTCGTTCGATCTCACTCGAGACGCGAGTCCAAAAACCGATGGATGCTGGGAGACGCTCCTTCTCAGCGACAAGGTTTTTGAGCGCCCTGAGTTCTTCGAGTTCCCTGCGGGCTTCAGCATCCTTTGCGACGATCTCTTCGACCAGCTGCGTCTGCCGATCATCAAGCTCTCCGTCGACGTAGGAGGAGAGTAATTCCGAAAGCTCAGCCTTGAGAAGAGGTTTCATGTCACACCCCCTCCTTGATCAAAGGCTCGAGCACCTTGCGCAACATTGATCGCGCGCGCGACAATCTGGACTTTACTGTACCAAGCTCACATTCCATAATCTCCGCGATTTCCTCATATGAAAGACCATCGATATCTTTTAGTACGATTGCTAATCGATATTTTTCCGGAAGCGACCGCAATCCAGCCTCGAGGAGTTCCGCGGGTTCTTTGTCCTGAGGTTGGACAACGATCTTGCTCCCCAGTTCTTTGTCGGAAGACTCCATCATGGATTGAAGGGAAAACCATCGCCGGACCTTTCGTTTGCGCAATTCATCGCGGCTTTTGTTTACCGCGATCCGATAGAGCCACGTATAAAACGAAGATTGAAACCGAAATTGCGGCAAAGCTTCGTATGCCTTGATGAACACTTCTTGAGACAAATCATCCACGATTTCCCGTTCGCGGAATATAGAATAGATGAGGTTCCTGATCCGTTCCTGATATCGCTCCACCAGAATACGATAGGCGCCATGTTCTCCTTGATGCACCAGCGTAATAAGAACCTCATCACTTTTTGCCTGAAGAGGAACTTCCGCCGGCTGCGCTAACGTTTGGTAAGCCATCGGCCGTTTTATGTTTCCGGATTCACTCATATAGACGTAGGGAAAAGGGCTCGTGTTCCTTCTCCGCTCTTCCTCATCAACATCTCCAATATACAGCGGTTTCAAGCCTTTTGTTTCAACCACCAGGCGGATTCAAATCCAGCAAGAAAACCAAAAACCCGTGCAGTTTCCCCATTCCTGGGATCTCTACACGGGTTTTAAGCATGGGCAACAGCTGAGACTCTACAGTGCAACGGTCTGGGCCCCTACCGGGGATGCCTTGACTCGCTTTTCAAACTCATCTCGGAAACGGCGGATCATCGACTGCACCGGCCACGCCGCCGCATCGCCCAACGCACAGATGGTATTCCCCTCGATGTTGTCGGCAATATCCATCAACAGGTCGATATCCTCCGGCCTCCCTTCCCCCCTTTCAAAGCGCGTGAGGATTTTCCAAAGCCAGCCGGTTCCTTCGCGGCATGGAGTACATTGGCCACAGGACTCATGGTAGTAGAATTTCGATATTCGCGTGATCACTTGGATAAGGTCCGTATCCTCATCCATGACGATTAATCCTGCAGTACCAACAGATGAGCCTGCCGCTTTCAGGGAGTCGGCATCCATACAAACGCCTTCGAGCTGCTCCCCACGAAGAATCATCGTTGACGATCCGCCAGGGATCACTGCCTTTATCTTCTTGTCGCCTGGAACACCCCCGGCATACTTGTAAATGATCTCCAATAACGGGAGACCAGTCGGCATTTCATAAACGCCCGGCTTGTTGACGTGGCCGCTCACACCGACAAGAATTGGACCCGGGTGTTTCGGGACTCCGATCTTTGAATACCACTCTGCTCCATTGTTGATGATGAGCGGCACATTGCTGATCGATTCAACGTTGTTGATTGTCGTCGGGCATCCCCAAAGACCGAATTGTGCGGGGAACGGCGGTTTCACACGCGGATATCCTCGACCGCCTTCGATCGAGTTCATGAGAGACGACTCCTCGCCGCAGATATACGCTCCCGCTCCTTTGTGCACCAGGATGTTTGTCGAATACCCTGACCCAAGAATGTTCTCACCGACATACCCATGAGCATAGGCATCGGCGATCGCCGTCTCAAGCATGCGCACCCACTTGCCGTACTCTCCACGCACGTAGATGAAGACCCTCGTGACACCCATTGCATACGCGGCAATCACAGATCCTTCAACCAGCAAATGAGGATTGAACTCGAAGATCTGACGATCCTTGAACGTGCCCGGCTCGGCTTCATCGCCATTGACACACAGATACTTTGGCTTGTCCGACTGCTTCGGCATGAATGTCCACTTCAGGCCGGTTGGAAAGCATGCGCCTCCGCGTCCCCGCAATCCGGATTTCTTGACTTCGTCTGTCACATCTCCCGGCTTCAAGCCCAGCGCTTTGCGCAGAGCTTTGTAACCACCGTTTGCCTCGTAGACGGCGATCTTGTGAAGGTCAGGAATGTCAGGCAGAATGTACTTTTCCATATCAGCCTATGTGCGCTCGAGATTCGCGAGCAGCTCGTCCACTTGTTCTGTCGTCAGGTTCTCGTAGTACTCTTCCCCAACAGCAATCATCGGCGCCGTCCCACAGGATCCCATGCATTCCACTTCGGACAACGTCCACTTCATATCTTTTGATGTCTCGCCAAGCTTGATGCCAAGGCGCTTTTCAAGATGTTCGACGATTTTTGCAGAACCCCTCAGCATACAGGACACATTCGTGCACACCTCGATATGGTGCTTGCCGTGAGGCTTATCGTGAAACATCGTGTAGAACGTCACGACACCGAGGACATGCCCAAACGGGACGTCGAGGAGCTCACCCACATATCGCATTGCATCTTCGGAGATGTGTCCTTGCTCTTCCTGAATCATCCAGAGGACAGGCAACACCAGCGCCTGCTTGGTTGGATAGAATTTCTTCAGGTCGTCGAGCTTCTTGATGTTTTGTTCAGAAAGCATGATGGAGATTGTCGATTGCCGATTTATGATTTCCGATTTGTGTTTTTCGATTGGAACAGAACAAAGCTACAACAAAGCACAGGAGATTTTCGAGCTCCAATTTCCGATTTACTATTTGTGACATGTCTCGGACAAACCAAATCGCTTTTCAATCATAAATCATAGATCGAAAATCGGAAATCTATTTGTCCGCTTCTCCCATCACAGGGTCCAGGCTTGCGATGATGGCGACAACATCCGAAATCATGCATTTGTTCATCATCACCGGCAGTGACTGCAGATTGGCGAATGACGGGGAGCGAATCTTCAGCCGCCACGGATAGCCTTCCCCGTGACTATAGATATAGAAACCCAGTTCGCCCTTCGGCGCCTCGACAGCACTATAGATCTCCCCCACCGGTGGCTCCACGCCAAAATTGACCAGCATGAAATCGTGGATCAGTTCCTCCATCCTGGTATAGATTCGCTCTTTCCGGGGGAGGACCTTTTTGGGCTTGAACGCATGCACCTCACCCGTAGGCATCTTCTGAAGAATCTGATGGACGATCTTTACGCTCTCGCGCATTTCGTCCATGCGGACGTAGTAGCGAGCAAGAGCATCACCCCCCTCATAGACAGGGACATCAAAATCCATCGCGCTATAGGCGAGATAGGGATTCGCCTTCCGCAAATCGTGCTCAATCCCGCATGCGCGAAGCCCCGGACCGGTGAGTCCGAGATCGATGGCCTGCTGAGGCGTGATGACCCCGATACCATCAGTGCGCTCGAGAAAGATGCGGTTGGTGTTCAAGAGCTTTTCGCATTCGCGGATATGTCCCGGCAATTCATCGACAAACTTCTTGACGCTCGCGATGGTCTCCGGGCTGACATCCTGTGCGATACCGCCAATGCGTGTATAGCTTGTCGTGAACCGAGCCCCGGCAATACTCTCGAAGAGATCGTATTCCTTCTCCCTCTCACGGAACGACCACATCCATACCGTGAGCGCACCCACATCCATGGCGAGCGAACCGAGAAACATCAGATGCGAAGAAATCCTCGCAAGCTCGGTGATCATCATGCGGATGTATGTCGCGCGCGGCGGCGCTTCAATACCGAGAAGCTTCTCCACAGCGAGAGCGTATGCCGTATTATTGCTCAGTGGTGAGAGGTAATCGAGACGATCTGTATGAGGAATAAACTCGTGATAGCTGCAGTTCTCGGCAAGTTTCTCATATCCCCGATGCAGGTACCCGACTTCCGGAACACACCCAACGACTGTCTCTCCGTCCAGACGAATAAGGAGACGCAACACGCCGTGAGTCGCCGGGTGTTGAGGGCCCATATTGAGAATCATCTCATTCTCGAGCGGATCATCAAATGACACGCTCGTGTTCTGATCCTCAAGTGCCTGAAGAATCTTCGATTTGCGGGGGAGTTCGTCGGTACGAGTTTCCATCACTTATTTCTTTGGGAGCGAAAGGGATCCAGGAATACCCATCAGTGGGAAATCTTTCCTGAGAGGATAGTGCTCAAAGTCCTCCGGCATATAAACCCTGCGGAGATCCGGATGGCCTTCGAAGATGATTCCGAACATGTCGAACGTCTCACGTTCGTGCCAGTTGGCTGTCCCATAAACTCCGGTCATCGTCGGGACCTTCGGATCCTCTTCTTCCGTGAACACTTTGAGACGGATCCGGTTTTTGTTCTTCAATGAATAGAGATTGTAGATGACACCAAACCTCTTTGTCGGGGTGTACATGTCGATACCGCACACATCTGCCAGGAGATCAAATTGAAGCTGTGGATCCTCCTTCAGGAACCTGCAGACATCCACAATCCGCTCTTTGGGGACAACGACCGTCAACTCGCCGCGGAATTCGTTCGTGTCGAGGACAGCGTTTGCAAAGCGGGATTTCAGCTTTTCAAGAACAACAGCATTCATTTCTCAACCTGTAATGATCGGTAAGGGTTGCGGTTGGTTGAGTTTTGCGTCTCCCACGTACGCCGGAAAGCTTCCTTTGCTTTCGCCGCGTTGGATCTTTTCCTGAAGTTTCATCAGCGCATTGATCAGATTGTCGGGGCGAGGCGGACAGCCAGCGACATAGACATCGACCGGCAGAAATTGGTCGATACCCTGAACGACAGAATATGTCCGATACATCCCTCCTGACGATGTGCAGGCACCCATGGCGATCACCCACTTCGGATCGGGCATCTGATCATAGATCTTGCGGACGACTTTCGACATTTTGTACGTCGTGGTACCAGCCACGATCATCAGGTCTGATTGACGCGGCGAGAATCGAAATACTTCCGACCCAAATCGAGCCACATCGAAGCGAGGCCCCGCAAACGCCATCATCTCAATTGCGCAGCAAGAAATCCCCATCGGCATCGGCCAGAGGGAATTCTTGCGACACCAATTGATGGCGGCGTCAATCTTCGTCGTCACAAAGCTGTCACCAAACACATGCTCTAATCCCATTCCAACGCTCCTTTTCTCCACACGTAGAAGTACCCCAAGAACAGCACGAAGATAAATGCAGCCATCGTCACGAACCCGCCCAATCCCAATTGCCTGAACGAGACCGCCCAGGGATAGAGAAACACAACTTCAATATCGAAGAGGATAAAGAGCATGGCAACCATGTAGAACTTCACAGAAAACCGTTCGCGGGCGCTCCGAACAGGTTCCATGCCGCTTTCATACGTCGAGAGCTTTTCATCGTTGGGCCGACGGGGACCGAACCACTCGTTGAGCTTTACCATGACGACGCCGAAGACGATACCCCCGGCAATCATCACAAAGATCGGAACGTAGCTTTCAAGCATAAGAACACTCAAAGGGGGAGAAACGTTGCGGCACGACGAGTTCAGCGTTCACAATTTCAATGACGGTACAGAAAATTGCTCAAAAAGTCAAACAAATCAATGGGTTAAGCGAATTTGGAATGAACGGAGAGTATTCGTCTCAATGCAGTTTGAGTTCGACGCCTTCCAAGGGCCAACGAGCGCGAACTTTGAGTGTATCCGGGTACTGCACGAAGCGCTCTGAAGACTGATAGGGATGCACGAGACCAGAATCGTACTTCTTGTTACCGTTACGATCGCGGTAGCAGAGAAGAACATACTCCCCTCCGACGATACTTCGCAACGCAAATGGTCCATCCTCCGTCAGACGAACCTGATATTCCTTTGAATCGTGCCTCACGATAGTGCGTGCGATGACAACAAGATCTCCCTTTCGGTCAGTCGAGTCGGAGTCATGCACCGTCCCTTCAATGCTGCTGTAGAGCTCTTCGTCCATCGTCTGGAATCTGAACACCTTTAAGGAATCCCGACCTTTCTTACCGAACAGATCTGCGATATTCCTCATGCCGACGCGGCACACATACCATGTGCTGCTCGCGAGTTTGACGGTTGGAGACAGCTCCACCGAAGCATCCGATAACCAGTGGAAGGCTATCGGCACAGTATTCTTGGAACTGTCGACGAGCGTGATCGCCTTCTCGACGCTCCCTTTCTCAACCGCGTCAGAGAACTGCAGAGAGATTTCGGGATGAAGCTCAACCTCCTTGGAGGTATCCGGCAATGAGACCGACTGAATACGCAAAGGCAGGGAATCATTTGCTTCAGAAGCGTTGAACACCAATGAGCTCGCTGTCGGATTGAGACGCAGACCGTTGGCCCCGCGCAGAGGTCCCACCGATAGCCGATACACTGCTTTCGACGACTGAGTATCTGTCGTAACGACGACAGTCGTCATTTTCGGGAACATTGGATATACCGAGAGCACCCTCAAACCGGACTGATTCGACGTGTCGACGATGCGGAACACATTTGACCGAAGCGAAGAAGTATCGACGGCAGAAGAGAACTCCGTCAGCACATGACGCTGGTTCGTCGGCGCCACCTTTGTGAGTCTTGTCGCTGTCGTATCCTCTCTCGCAAGCTTCAGCCTTACATCCGATCGAAGCGTATCGTAGGGAGTGATGGCAAAGTCTGACGGAGCGGCCGCATAGTCGTCAGTTTCAGGATCGTAGAGGAGGTTTTTGTATTCATCACGGATCGCGAAAACGCGATAGCTATCGAATGAGAGGTGCCGCAGAGCGAACTCGCCATTCCTCCCCGATTGCGTTACATAGTCAGGTTTTGTCGTCGTCGGATTGAGCGTGTCGGGATTCAGGTCATGGAGTTTGTAAGCGAACACCATGATGCCAAGGGGCGAGTCTGACTCTCTTCTGCCAAAAACCTTGCCTGCAATCCCTCCGTGATCGATATCGTCGCCCGTCGAAAAAGCCAGCGTGTAGGCCTGCGCCATTTTGTTGTGGTTGTTCAGGTCAGCTGCGTCCGTACCAATGGTTACGACATAGGTTGTGCTGCGGCGCAGTTTCTCGAAGAATTCCATTTCAAGTTCCCGACCAGACCAGTCAAATTTGAGGGGGCCCAGAGACGGAGAGACAAATACGGCTCCTTCGACGGTTCGATGGTCAACATACTCGTTGAATTCGATCGTTATCGAGCTGCCCTTGAACCTTGTGGTGTAGTTCGGAGGATTCGTTGAAATGATGACGGGGGGCTCTGTGTCGATGGGTCCACCTTCCGGAGACCGCTGACCGGCACAGGACATCAGGATCGTGCTTGCGAGAAGCACGCAAGCGCTATTTCGTACCAATGTTGAAAAACCCATTCAGAACTTGAGGTGATATGATGAGGCAATATAGAGAAAAGGATCTGAAGAACAAACGTGCAGAGCAGACCGGAAAAGGTGAAGGCAAACGTCAACTCGGCGGGTTTTGATCCCTCATCGCCTCGCGGCGCATATGACGATACCCTTTGACTGCCTTCTGGTGTTCAATGTAATTCTTGGTGAACACGTGCCCTCCGGAACCATCCGCGACAAAATAGAGAAACGAATGTTTCTCCGGATACAGAACCGCCAGAATGGATTTTCTGCCCGGACTATTGATCGGTCCGGGCGGAAGGCCGTAGTAAAGATAAGTATTGTACGGTGAATCGTACCGTAGATCCGAAAACAGAAGCCTTCTTGGCCCATTTGGAATCACGAACTGCACCGTCGGATCGGCTTCGAGGCGCATCCTCTTCTTCAAGCGATTCAGATAGACGCCGGCGATGATCGGCCGTTCACGGTCCAGATGGGCTTCCCCTTCAACGATCGAGGCAAGTGTCAGGACCTGAGGCATAGTGAGCTTCGACTCCTCCTGGCGTTTTCGCAAACTATCAACATAGAACGATCTGAATTCTTCGACCATCCGTTCGATAATCTCTTCCTCGGTCGTTTGCCACAAGAACTTGTATGTGTCGGGCATCAGATATCCTTCCAACGATGGGGCATCGATGCCGAGCTCCCTTCGGAACTCTGACCTGTCGCAAAGAGCAATGAACCGTTGCGAGTCTATTCCGAGGAGTTTGCCGCACTGCAACGCAATGCGTTCCATGCGCCATCCTTCCGGGATGAGGACCTGTACGAGGACACGTGATTTCCCTTCGGCGAGGTCATTGAGGATCGCGACATTGGACAGCCCGCGAGGAAAGAGGTACTTGCCAGCCTTCATCGTCTTCGTGAGCCTGAGAGTGCGACCGGCAACGTCAAGCGTCCATCGGAACCTGATGACTCCAGACGACTGCAGAGAATCGAGGACTGTCTTGAACGATGCCCCGCGCGGAATGATGACGGCCCGTTCTGATGCGAGTGAATTCGTGTTGGCAGCCCAGAAAACGAAATACGTCAGTGACGATAGAACGACGATTGCCGTCAAAACCACTTGCCGCCATCGATGAAAGATGAATGACGATATGGGAGATGTGCCAGACAATCGGACTACTTGTTTTTTGGGTTCTTCTGCTCGTGCATGTAGATTCGTTCTACGCTTCGCGATTCGTCGATGATGCGTTCGAAGAGCCGACGGATCGCCTGCGTCGACAGTGGTCCCGCGTTGTGTGTCGTCACGTGCTTCATCACCTCTTCCTCCCTGCGGGGAGAATAGGCATCCAATCCGAGAGTCAGTTTGACCTTTCCTATTTCCGTCGCATAGCGAGCACGATCATTGAGCAGCTTGACAAGCTGAAGATCGACCTCGTCAATCTTTATTCGCCAAACTTCGAGATCATTCATAGAGAATGCTTTATGGTAGTGAACGAAGTGATTGGAGGAAGAGCGACGCATCATTGAGTGCATCGTTCTGTGAGCGGGCATTGCCCATCGCATTGATCAATGAGGATCCGACAACAGCGCCGTCGGCATACCTCCACACATGCTGAACGTGCTCCGGACGCGAGATGCCGAATCCAACAACAAACGGTTTCGTCGTGTTCTCCTTCACCCGGGCAAGAAATGTGTCCAGATCTCCAGAATTCCCCAGTTGAGTGCGTGAGCCTGTTACACCCGTCAGAGAAACACAATAGGAAAAGTCTGTCGAGAGTTCGTCAATTTCGCGGATACGGGCTTCATTGCTCGTTGGAGCAATAAGGAAGACGTTGCTGATGCCGCACTGTTCGCTCGCAGCAACAAAGTCGGACGACTCCTCCGGGGGCAGATCAGGGACGATGACTCCGTCGACGCCGGATGCTCTGCATGCGGCGAGGAAATTGGCGTAGCGCAGATGGAAGATAGGGTTGATGTACCCCATCAGTACAATTGGCAGCTGGCTCGTACTCCGGAATTCACTGACACACTTCAGGATCGTCTCTATCGTCGCCCCATTCCTGATGGCGATCTCAGAGGAATGTTGAATTGTTTCACCATCAGCGAGGGGGTCAGAGAATGGAATCCCCACCTCAATAAGGTCTGCTCCTGCTTTCTCCAGAGTGTGCAGGAGTTGTGTCGTCATGCCCTTGAAAGGATACTCCGGCGTCATGTACGGAATGAGCGCCTTCCCTCCCGACAATTTCAATGATTCAAATGTTTTCCTGATTCTGTTCATTTTGCATGAGGAAGAACTGTTTACGACGAAAGCGTGAGATTTGGTTCCGCAGTCAGCTCAAGACTCGATGCCCGTCCGCTGGCAAGCTTCACGTACCCTACCATGGCCACCATGGCGCCGTTGTCCGTGCAGAACTCGAGTTTCGGAATGAAGACCTGGATCTTGCGACCAGCCGCAACTTCAGTCAGCCGTCTGCGAAGTTCAGAATTGGCAGACACTCCACCCGCGACCGCTATCTGCCTGACCTTGTGAGCTTCCGCCGCCCGGATTGCTTTCTCGATCAACACATCGACGACAGCAGCCTGGAAACTCGCGCAGAGGTCGGCAAGAAGCTGGTTCCCTGCCGCGCCATCCGAAGTAGCAGCGGACTTGTATCCGATCTTCCGAAGATAATACAGCACCGAAGTCTTCAGTCCACTGAAGCTGAATTCCAGCGAACCTTCTTCAAGATAGGAACGAGGAAAGCTGACGAATGCTGGATTCCCTCTCGCGGCGTATTTGTCGATCAGCGGACCTCCGGGGTACCCAACGCCCAGCATTTTGGCGACTTTGTCGAATGCCTCTCCCGCTGCATCATCTTTCGTTTCTCCAAGCAGGGTGTACTCGAATGGCCCCTTGACAAGCACCAACTGAGTGTGCCCTCCGGACACAGTGAGATTGATGAACGGAAAGGAGGGTTTCGGATCTTCTATAAGGTTCGAAAAGATATGGGCTTCCATATGGTCGACGCCGACAAAGGGGACCCCCAAACCGAGCGCCAACGACTTGCCGAAGCTGAGTCCAACAAGAATTGCTCCTACCAGGCCGGGTCCGTACACTGCCGAAACGCCATCCAGTTCTTTCCTGGAAACCCCCGATTTGATGAGTGCCTCCTCCACCACCGGAATAATCCGGCGCTGATGGGCCCTGGAGGCAAGCTCCGGGACGACCCCTCCGTACTTCGAATGGAAAAGCTGTGTCGCCGTGACGTTGGCCAAGAGCTTTCCATCCCGCACAACAGCTGCCGAAGTCTCATCACAAGACGATTCAATGCCAAGTATGGTCAAAACTATTTCCGATTTCCGATGTTCGATTTCTGAATTCTTGCGGTCGAATCCACTTCACGGCCTACGATTCGCAATGACGTTCACGATTCGCGGTCAAAGATCCAACCCTATTTGGTTCATGTTAACCAAAAAAACAAGCTTGCGCAACCTGGCGACAACGGCGCTTGTCTCATGTGTTCACAAGAAAATAGCCTTGCCTCTCTTCTTTTTTCTGGCTATATTGAAGAAGTGATTTTGAACTTTTGAGATGGAGTAATCAGATGGCAAGAATTTGTGAAATTTGTGGCAAGAAACCCATGGCGGGTCACCATGTGAGTCACGCTCACAATAGGTCTCCCCGTCGGTTCCTTCCGAATCTGCAGAACGTGCGGGCAAAGGTTGACGGTTCCGTGAAACGCATGACCGTTTGCAGCAATTGCATCAAGTCCGGCAAGGTTCAAAAAGCGGCCTGACGCGGGCAAGCGGCATGACATAGATTTTGCTTTAGGAAATCCCGCAGTTACAGCGGGATTTTTTGTTTCGAAACGCATGACCACAAATCCCTGTCAATGAAGATCGAATTCACACCTCCCAACCAGTTGACCTTCCTGCGTATCCTGCTTGCGCCGGTCTTCGTTGCGTTTCTGTTTTCTGCAAATCCCCTGTTGCGACAGCTCTCCCTCGTCGTCTTCGTCCTCGCGATGCTCACGGATTGGTACGACGGTTGGGTTGCGCGCCGCTGGGGGTACGTCACGAGGTGGGGAACCTTTCTCGATCCGTTAGCGGACAAGGTCGTGACCTCTGCAGCACTCATCGCTTTCATCTACCTGGATCTTGTGCCGCCCTGGACTGTCTGGGTCATTGTGATCCGTGACATCGCCATAACGTTTCTTCGCTCATACGCCGAGCTCAAAGGCAAGCCGTTCGATACGACAAGAATGGCAAAGACAAAAACCTTTCTGCAATTCGCGCTCATCTACTATGTCCTCGTGGCATATGTAGCGAGGGATACCGAGTACTTCCGCGTGCGCTACGGAAATCTTCTCGATCAACTTCTCAATGCTTCACTCCTTTATGCTTTCATGGTCCTGATCGCGGCTATCACGCTTGTGACAGGCATTCTCTATATTATCGACAATTGGGCGACGGTCAGAGAACTCTATGGCTCTTCCAACCGAGTCACCGAATCCGAATAACGTCTCTCCAGAACCTGCCCGGACAGAACGCCCCTCGGTGGGGTTCTTC
>JAPLFP010000088.1 GCA_026390585.1 Ignavibacteriales bacterium
TAAAGCTGTGCCACGGCCTCATGAAACAAGTCCCGCAGACGGGCCGCCCCCGAGGCAGAGGCCGAGAAGAACTCACTCGTCAGCCGCTGGCCACGCGCCTCCATGAGCCCCTTTGCTTTCAGGAAGACCCGGCTAAAGTAATCCGCCGAGAGGTCTTCCCGATCCAAACCTTGTCGATACACAGTGGGAAGCGCCGACATGATGCCCGTAAACCCAACAGATTTGCTAAGAATGTAAGCTGCGGGATTATCCCATTCCGTCGGCCATGTCATCTTTACTCCTTCGAAAAGGTTCATCAAAATCTTCAGGATCGTTGCATCTTTGTTATCAACGAAGTAGGTATTAAAGATACACTCTGGATATCGCCGAGGGGTGTGCCCTTGTTTGATAAGATTCATATCATCGACCGGGTTTTTGCTTATCAAAGGTAGTAGTTGCTTGACGAATGTCCCTTGGGACAGACTTTCCATGCTCCCTGGCGTTTTGGTCCCAAGCATCTTCAGGCGCCGGTACCAAGCCCTTTCCGGTGTGCTGTTCAAAGCACGTGCAACCTCGTGGGCCGTCTTCTGTGGGCTCCGTGTCTCTGAGACACCAAATAGGTCATAAATCAGGGAGGCTGGAACTTTCGTCTGCTTTCCGTTGATTGTGGCGAACATCAGCGCCTTCTGTTCTTCAGTGGGCTCTAGGATGAACACGACGGGCACCATGAAATCCTTCGCCAAACCAGATTGATCGAGTCCCCGAACGCGATGCTGCCCGTCAACTATGTCCGAAATACAAGATCCCTCATCAACGTCAATACTGCCGTCATCTCGCATTGAGTAACAACTTTCCCGCAGGGCCAGTAGGATCGGCGTTGGGAAGGTGGCATCAACGGTCCTCGCGTATTCAGCAATCTCGTCCACACGTCGCTTCGACACAAAACGCTGAATGCCTCCACCCGACTTCATGGTCAAAGGATCAAAATATCTGGGTGAGGCATCCGAGATTCGAATGACGTCGTCCGCCCTCATCACGCTCAGAAAGAAGCTACCCGCAGGTTGCTCAAAGGGAATCACTTTGAGGTTCATAATTTCACCTCCCCATCCGTAGCCTGGCCCACCGCATCTTTACGCAATTTATCCACATCGCTATCTTCTTCCTCTTTTATGTCCTCTACACCCTTCTCCCACATGGGGAAACGGAAACAGTAGAGGTACGCAGCAGTGATAAAAGCGAAGACAGCAAGCAAGACATGAACATAGCGGGAAATGTGCGATCCGGATGTCGAGGGCACTTCGCAGGCCATAACCCCAGCGAGAAGAACGATTAGTCCAAGGGACCAACAGCCGGCAATTCCCCGGATGCCGAGGGCTGTGACGTTGGATCCTGCCTTTTCCACCGTCAGCATGCCCAGAATGCCTTCAGCGAGTATGACTAGGCTGAAAGAGGCAAGAGTCCCACCATAGAGCAGTTGCTCAAAGACGGTGTTTATAGGATTGCTCCTCGCCCAAGCAAGCGCAAGCGGAAGCCAGAATCCCGCGAGGCCAAGAAACAGAAGGCCCAGCAACCAAGCAATATAGAGATGACCGCGCCTCCTGATTGCCTTCCACGGTTCGAGCAATGGCACGCCCAGTTTCATCCATAGGAATCCTAAATTCTGCTTCACACCAATCCTCCTCGAATAAAGTCTCATTCCCAGCCTTGAACCAGGACGCGGTCAAACGGTGCCGCAGCCACCGCAAAAAGCTCCCGCAGCTTCGGCTTGTTGTCCTGCAATTCCCCCGGCACTCCCCTGAAATGACACCGTGCCAGACTTGAACGAATAGACCCACTTGCAGGTCCCGAGCACCTCCCGCACCTTCTGTTCAACAATAAGAACGGCAACGCCTGAT
>JAPLFP010000160.1 GCA_026390585.1 Ignavibacteriales bacterium
CCCAAATCGGGTCTCCATATACTTTCATCCACCTCGTATGTCCGTCTTTGTGTAAGGTTCTGATTTCACTGACGACTTTTTCATTGTTCACAAGTTTGTGAAAATCGCGTTCGTCCTTTTCACGATCATCGGGATGCACGAGAGCACTCCAGGAGCCGTTAGCTCTATATTCTTCTTCCGTGTAGCCTGTAATTTGCTCCACTGCTCCAATGAGCAAATCAAGTTCAACCTTTCCATCTTTGGTTATTGTATCCACAAAGATGTAATCCGTGGTGAGACTTGAAACGAGGCGAAAGAGTTCTGTCTTCTTCGCCAGTGCATCTTCCGCCCGCTTGCGATCGGTGGCATCCCGGAAGATACTCAGGAGTGCTTTTGGCTGACCTTCAATCTCGAGGAAAGAACTGCTAACCTCAAACCACACCCTTCTCCCATTCCATAGCACCAGTTCCTTTTCAGCGCGTGGCGCGATCGTTCCCGAAGAAAATCTCTGCTTGTGTTTTTCCAGTGTCTGCCGCTGCAGCGATTCGACAGTGAAAATCGAGAACGGTTTTCCCACCAGTTCTTCCCGGCTTTTCGCAATCATAGTGCAATAGGCCTCGTTGACCATAAGAATAGTGCCCTCCCCATCCACCACACGCATCCCGTCAAACGTGGATTCCCACACACGCCGCAACTCCAACTCCGATGCGATGATTGCCTTCTCCGCGAGCTTGCGCTCGGTCACATCAATAATTACACCTCTCAGTCCAACAAGTCTATCATCTTCAATAACAGGAGCTATATTGTTTTGAAGCCATTTGACTGTGCCGTCAGGATGAATTATCCGCAATTCAAGACTAGCAGGTGTTCTACCCTTCATTATGTTGGCACGTGTTTCGTCAAGAAGATGTACATCTTCCGGGTGAATTCTGTTCCTGAACAACTCGAAGCTTGGTTCAACTTCGGTGGGTTTAAATCCATGAATAGCAAAATACTGATCGGACCAATTGGTTTCTTGTGTAACCATGTTCCATTCCCAACTACCCATCTTGGCGATTTCCTGGGCATACCGTAATGAAGATTCACTATCTTTCAACACATCTTCCGCCCGCTTGCGATCGGTGATATCTCGGGAGATGCCGAACGTGCCGATGATTTTCCCATCCTTGTCAAGCAGAGGCATCTTGGTTGTCAAAACCCACGTCTCGAGACGATCAGGCCATGTTTCCTTTTCTTCCTTGGTCAAAGATCGTCCCGTGCGAATGATCTCCTGTTCATCCTCGTAGGCCAGCCGGGCGTGTTCCCCCGTGAAAAAGTCGAAGTCTGTCTTACCTACTGCTTGCGAGGGATCGCTCAAGCCAAATACCTTGGCCTGATCCCTGGAAATTCTCATGAAACGGCCTTCGGGATCTTTGAAGTAGATATGGTCGGGGACATTCTGCAGCAATGCGTTTAGCAGATACTCTTCCCAGGCCAACGCGTCCCCCGCTCGCTTTCGCTCAATCGCGACAGCAATCTGGCCTGCAGCCGATTCAAAAAGCGCCACGTCCTTCTGACTATAAACGTCACCTCTCTTGTAATCTTGAACAACCATCACGCCAATAGCTTTCTCACTGAGTATCAGCGGAACACCCAGCCAGCACTTTGGTGCCGTCCCCCACACTTTGTTCCTGCCGGTCGAATAACGATTGTGGAGTTCCTTTTCATCGAGCAACAGCGGCCACTTCGATTGAAGGACTTCTACCGTGAGTGACTGTGGATTATCTGCGTCGATGATTGACGATTCGTCGGCACCTGTTTCGTCACGCTCGTATGGGAAGTGCAGCGTCTTTCCATCGTCCGAAAGAAGTGCAATGAAGAAGTTGTTCGCTGATATGATGTTCGATATGTCACGATGAATGTGCTCGAACAACTCGTTCAAATTACTGGTTGAATGGATCGCTTGAGAAATGCTATGAAGTGCTCCGGTAAGCCTCTCCGCGCGCTTCCACTCGGTGAGGTCCTGGAGAGTAGTACGAATACCGATTATGTCGCCAAGTGCGTCCCGCAAAAGCTGATCCTCGATCATGACAGTGATCGTCGTCCCGTCTTTCCGGCGGAAGATGCGCTCGACGCCCCTTGCGGGCGGCTGTGTGCCGGACAACTTGGCCAGGACGGCATGCCGCGATTCTTCCTGGTCACGAACGAACTCCCAGCAGAAGCGTCCCAGCATCTCTTCGGCTCGATATCCGAGCACCCTGAGTTCGGTCTGGTTGATTCGAGAATAGCGACCTTCCATGTCCAATTCATGATATCCCACCGGCGCATCGTCGAACAGGTCTTTGAAGTGTATCTCGCTCTCCAGCAGCTCTGATTCCGCTAACTTGCGCTCGGCATCAATCCGGTTGAGAGATCGAGCGATCCTCCACACCAAAAACAAGGCAATGGCGATGTATGCAGCCGCTGCGATCACAGCGCCAAACTGATTGCCGCAGAGCCCGAGACTTTCACCCTCCGTGGTGAGCCAACCAATCACCACCGGCATCCCTACTGCGGCAGGCAGCAGCCGGCGAGCCAATAGGCCACCGAGGCCGGCGCCTGTAATCACGCCCATGATTCCATCGTCGGGCTTCAGCGCCAGTACTCCGATGGAGAGAGCGATGAATGTCACCGCACCTTGTGCAGCCATGTGCGTATGCACGGCGTAGCCGACGAATTCCGGCAGATTGTTGATGTATCCAAGCAGACCGAGCACCCCCAAGAAGCCGACAGTCATCGCAAGGATCTGACCGGGCATATTCCCGCGTCGAGTTCTCAATTCAAGCACGAGAATTGCGGTGCCAAAGAAAACGAAGCTGAGGGCGGCGCTGAAAGGCATGCGCCCTCCATGCAATGTGCCGGCGGCTCCTGGTAGTTCCTTGAACAGAAGTTGGTCGATACCGATATTCCAACCAGCAGCATACTCTATCGATGTGAGTAAGCCGATGACGATGACGAACAACGCGAGAGACTGCGCCACCCGCTTCATCTGCTTTCGTTTCGCTGACGAGTGCATGAGCAACAGGGATGTTCCTGCAAGAATGAATGCAAGAGCCGCGTTTGCTTTCATTGCGACCAGGCTTGGATGCAAGCTCTTCAGAAGCAGGATGTCAAAGATCCAGCCGACAAAAACGATCGCACCGACGGAGATTGCGGTTACACCTGCGATTCGCGGAAGTGCAGCGATTCGCTTGCCTAGGCGAGTATGGGCTTCATAGTCCATTGAATTATCCATTTGAATGTGTTCTACAAACTCCATCTTCCCCCTAAATCCGCTCTTTGAAATGATCCCCTTCTTTTCTCACGTTGCCCGGAGGAGTATGATCCGCGAAAACCCTCCTGGGCGCTCTGTTTCGCTGTTGGCAAACACTATTTGCTGTTCACCGCACGTCACGTTCATCATGAGCAAACATAGCAGGTACCTCCGAGTTTCAATCTGCCTTCACAGAGTCAGCAAGTATTTTCGTCCTCAACGTTATCAGGCCGCGTCCAATGCGTTTCCAAAACAAATCACTGGTGTATTTCACCATCTTGTTCTCATAGTTCTCGTCAAATTTTCCATAGTAGCTTGCAATCGCCTGGCGCCCCGCGGTAATCTCGTCTCTTGTGTTCCGGCTTTGGGAGATGATCTTCCTGAGGATATGTGCTGAAGCACGGATGTTGACTACAGGCTTAAAAAGGTCGCTTCTTGTCTGAGCTATTCCAGCTTCCCGAAGCTCTTCACCCCAAAATTCCCATACCACCCCGCCTAATCCAACAGCTTGAATCTTCGTTTTTTTACCTTTGAGAGTCACTGTTGCAAGCGGATGTTCCACCCAGAATCTGTAATCGGACTCTATTCTGAAGATTGCGTGCAACAGCATTATTGGCATTCCCTGAGTCTGACTTACCGAGTCCATTGTAGATAGTATCTCTTCCTGCGTTTCCTCTGATAAGTAATTGAACTCTCTCAAGTCGAGTTCGACTATACCTTTTTCGACGGCACATTCGTCGAGACTTCCCCGAACGTCGCGCCTAGCCCCCGGAGCAGGATCGATCTGGAACAGAAGAACAGAGGAAGTAAGAAGAAAGGTGACAGTGCAAAGCATTGGCCCCCAAGAAAGCCACGCGGGGACCCTCCATGCACAGAAGCGTCTCAAGCGACGCCGCAGATAGACGAGGCCTGATCGGTAGGACAGTCTCTCAAAGCTCGCACAGCGCTTACCCATGGCTCTCACTCCTTTCTCATGGAAATAGTGACAGCCACTACCACCCTCAGCTTAGAGCCGTGACACCTTGCTTCTGGGCATCTTGTAACGGGTTCTTACTTGCATCTCTCCGCTTCGACAAAACCTACCTGAGCGAACGCTTTGAGGAATCGTTTTGAATCAAGCTATTATGAAAGCGAATGCCTTTTTTTCGATTCATTTTGCGCGCGAAGTCCCGTTCAAATGCTGACCGGTGTTTTTGCCAAACTCTGAAGATCAAAGTCGCAACAAAGCTGCCAGCGGCAGCGACCAGGCAATACGACAAGAATCCAAAGTTCAGAACGATTAATTGATCCATATACCGTTCATTCCACTTCTTCAGGTGATCGGATCACATTGTTCTCAAGCTTCTCAATCCTTTGTTTCAGGGCGTCTATCAACTCTTTTTGTTCGCCATTGCCTTTTGCTTTGGAACTCAAAAAAGGACTGGTTTCCCACCAATCTATTCCCATTTCCTTCGCTCTTTCAACCGAAGCAATCAGCAACCGTATCTGTATGGTGAGAAGTTCTACCTCAACGAGTTTTATTTTGATATCGCCGGCGATGACGACGCCTTTGTCAAGGACCCTTTCCAGGATGTCAGCCAACGTATTGGCCTCGACAGCGTGCACCATCGTCGTGGGCTTCTCTCCATCTGCCAACTTTCCTTAGTCTGAGGCTACGAGCCCTCAGGGTCGTAGCACGTGATTGTTGTATGCACTCGTAGAGGTATCTGTGAACCCTCTTTCAGTTGATCGCACGTCATCCCGTGCGGCGGATCTCTTCCAGAAATTCATCTTTCATATCATGAGTCTTTCCATATCTCCCCGGTTCGGTCTACCGGGTACCTTCATTCGTCAAATACCAAACATGTGTCGCATCGTTAGCAAGCCACAATCCCAGGCGATCCGTTCGGGACCTTCGGGGAATGAACATGCCTTTGTTCAACACCCTTTCCAGCAGATCACACAGGTCACCCGCCTTCGTCTTGTGCAACAAACCGCCTCTTCTTTTCCACAAGCCTAACATATTAGGATATCCCTTTCTGTTCTCACAGCATCAATCGACAAGATTTCCTAGGGGTCCTAGATTGATGTTCAGGTCCTCTATCCCAAAATGTTTTTTCAATTCGTTCATTTTGTTTTCCAGTTGCATGAGAGTCGTTCCAAGTCGCACAATTTCGTCACTTGAAAGCGAGCCGCTTTCAACTCTTCGAATGGCCTGCTTCTCTGCAAGCTGTCGGATGAGTTCCACAATCGTAAGCAGCAACTTGGCCAGACCCTCTTCTGCTTTCCCGGGATCGATGTTTATCCTCGAGGGAATGCCATCCATCCACTGCGAATTCGTCTGTCCTCTTTCTCAGACACCAACTCCTCAAGCTCCTCCAGCCAGCTGATGTTCGGTCTGTTATTGGTGGTTTCCATTTTCTTCACCTCCGATTACTGAGTCTCCCCATCGGCAACCGCCATACTCACACCGGAACTGTTTGCTTCCTGCTCTCTCTCGCATCAGCCCTGGTCCGTTCATCCCACTCGGCCATGACCCCGTATTCAAGCATGGTTTCCATTCCTGCCACGGCAGCCTTAAGACTTACCGCTATCAACGGAATCCCAGCGAGCGTGATGATAACGTCCGCGTTGATGATGACGCCCTTATCCAGGATCCTGTCGAGGAGGTCTGAGAGAGTCCCATGTATATCACGAGTCGGTTCCATATTTATTCCACCCCCACAAAACTGTAGGGGGGCCATGGCCCGGTGAACCGAACGAAGAAGCCGCTCATGCTATTGATCTTCTCCAGTTCCTTTGCCAGGTATGCGGACTGTTCCCGGAGAACAAGGCACGAGAGATTTGCCAGCATCGGTCTCTCTTCCCCTGTTTTCGTCCGCTCGACCTTGATTTCATCTACGCATCCTTCGATTCGGTGGTAGAAATCCTTAAAGCGATCCTCTGCTTCCTTTTCCATTGCGCTCTTGAGGAGTTTGTCCTGACGAAGCCGATACATATAGGACAGCCCCTTCGATTTGCCGCGGATCTCTTCCTCCACTTGTTTGATCTCCGGGTCAGTGCTGCTCACTGTTTCGGCTATTCTCTTCGGATCCCACGATATCTGAACCCCGTATTCTTCCTTGCCTCTGATCCGATCCAGTCTACTTCTAAGACTTCCCCCGTCTTCCGTAAGCCACCTGCGGATATTGTCATTGACGCTGCCCTTCTCTGTGTCCTGCACGATCGTGTCAAATCTCATGGGAAGAACCGTGCCGAACCTCTCCGAAGCCGCTTTGACCACGTCCTGGTGATTGATGACCCAGCGGTGCAAAGTCTGTTCGTCTTCAGAAGCGTAGGCCTCAGCAGAACAGTCGTGAACGACAGCGCAAAGACCATCGGCCAGAACAGAATATACCTCGTTGCCATCAAGGCCGATTGCCCCGAGATTGATTGTCTCGACGCTTTCAGCAACGCAGTAGACATATCGACCATGCTTGTGTTCGTTATGGTTGTTCAATTCAATCTCTCTCTGTCTGCGGCTGCGAACAATTTCTGAGGATTGATGAAGTCGTCTATCAGCTCATTCACCACTCCATCCAGCCCACCCCTGATGTTCTTGACTGTTTCGACAAGCCCCATCTCTTCCTTTATCTGTGCAACAGCACTATCGAGTTCGATAAGCGCTTCGCCCAGCCTCTCCATTTCCGCCTCAGTGAGACTGCCACCCTCCATTCGTCTTACAGCCTGATGGCGCAGGGCATCCTGGATAATCTCGACCAGTGTGATCACCAGTCCCAGAAGCCCCTGCTTCAAATTTCCCTCGTCGATTTCTATGGCCATGGTTTTTCTCCTTCCAGGCCTATTCCAGCCGTGGCCTCAACCGGTGCTGCGGCGATTTTCTTCCAGCCACTGGCCTGCAGATTTGTACCCCCTGGAAATTCAAGCCCCCATTTGGCGGCTGTTTCAAAGGAGGCCACTGCCGCCCTTATTCTTATTCCCAATAGCTCAATTCCCACGAGTGATACCGAAATGTCCGCGTTTATCACCACGCCTTTATCCAGAATCCGATCGATTACATCGACCAACGTAGAACTGTTACCCATAGTCGGCACTGCGTTCACTTTACTGCGCTCCTTTATTGAGCACTCTGTCGAGAGTCTCAGCCAGCGAAACTTCTTTCTGCAGATGTGCTGATGAATTTCTCACCGAACCTCCATTTGTTTGATCGATCGGCCTCTTCGTCGAGCGAGGAGAACTCGAGCAGCCGGCAAAGATCCTGGCGACTCCCAAGGATAGCACGAGGGAACGTAGTTATTTCTATCTCAGGAAATGCTTGTTTGTGTTCGGACAGAACCTTCTCCTGTTGCCGCACCTGAACAGAGCAGAATTTGCAGTCAACAGATTTTGCTATCATCTTGTTCATGAACATCCTTTTCACCGGAATACCCAGTCGCTGGAGGGCTGACACTAAACGCTGAGTTTCACTGAGAGCCATCCGTTCCGGAATGCTCACTGGTATGAATTCAGACACCCCCGGATCGGAAAAGATTCGCCGGATGGTCTCTGTTTTCCTGTGGATAGTCACAAGGAGCTCCGATGTCATGCACAATCGCAGCACGCTTCGATACTTCAAAAGAACTTCAAAGAGAACTCTGAGCCATGCTTGCATAAGGTCAGGCAGCTCCAGGAAGCGCAGCGCATGACCGGTTGGAGCATTATCGAGAACGTAGCGGTCATACTCACCTCTTTCCACATACTTTGCCAACTCAATCAATGACATGATCTCATGAAGACCAGGCGGTGTGAGCTCCATCAATTTCCCCATGACTTCACGATCGAACTCAATATCGATGGAGAGGTCATGAACGAAACCATCGAAGACCTCGTTGATTTCCTTTGTGTATGCATCCTTGAATCTTTCAAAGCGCTCTCTAGCCTCAATCTCGACTGCAAACAGATTCGCCGTGCCATCAATGGCCGTGACTTTGTCGCCAACGGCTTGACCCAGACAATCGGAAAGCGAGTGCGCCGGGTCGGTTGAAAAGAGAAGAATTCGTTCCTCAGGGTGGACGGAAGCCAGATTGATGGCAAATGACGTGGCAATCGTCGTTTTCCCTACGCCTCCTTTGCCACCGAATAGTATGAGCTTTGCTCCTGGAGCCGGTGGCTTCAGCTGGACCACATGATAGTCGTTGATGCGAAGGACCGGGATTTGCCTGGACCTCATCCTGGTGTCGATTCTGTCAGGAGAATTGACCCTGTGTTCTGTGTTCTTCGTGGCGCATGATTTGCCAATGCTTGGCCCATCAACTCCTCCTAGCGCCGATTGGGCGAAGACCTTGAGTGCAACTTCTCCTCTCACTTCAAACGGAAAGTGCGGCACCACGGTCGTTTTGGCTCCATAGCGCTTTGCGAGGTCAAGCAGGTCGATGATCTCTTTCTGTTCAGTCACCGACTGGGGGCATGTGCACAAGGTTGGATTCAGCACTTTGTTGACGATGATCTCCGGCACAGAAATGTTCTGGGTTGAAAGCGTTTCCAGTAGATTCTTTGTCTCGGCAAGCACCATCGGTTCGAGATTTGTCACAGGAACGAACTGGCATCTGTTGCCATCCTGGAGATGCGCCTGCACTTTCCCAATGCCATTGCGCATGACGGCGATGAAATCGTCCACATGATCTCGCGCGTGGATATTCGCATAGAGCTGGGAAAGAAAACGATGTTTCAGCATCAACGTATCAAGAAAAGCCACCCACTTTTCCATCAAGTGAGGAAGCGTGAGTAGTTTTACTGTGTGGCCCGTAGGAGCCGTATCCAGAATGATGATGTCGTACCTGTTATCTTCAAGCAACTCCGTGATCTGTACTATTGCCATCACTTCATCGAGACCTGGAAACGACAATTCAAGGAAACTGGATATGTCTATGTCGTCTAGGTAAGTTCCGTGATTGATGATATTCCTGATGGATCCACCGTATCGCAGCTTGAAATCCGCGAGCGTCGTTTCGACGTCAATCTCCATTCCGAAGAGATTGGGCCTGCAGTAAACCTTGACAGCCAAAGAGCGGCAAGCCGGATGAACTGCTGG
>JAPLFP010000163.1 GCA_026390585.1 Ignavibacteriales bacterium
GAAATGTCTGCAATATTTGTATGATAAACATTTGCACAATACCCAAAAGAAATGATTGTACGATATGAAGAGATACTTGCTACTGCTCGCCATTGTCAGTGCTGGTCTTATTGTTCTTCTTCCGGGCTGCAAGAAGAACGACTCCTCGCAGTCATCAAGCGTCGCCTTGACGAAGGAAGTGCCTGAAAACACTGCCGCTGGCGTTCTCTGGTCATATCCAAGCCGATGGACAAAAGGAGCGCCACGCCAGATGCGCGTCGTGACATATGTCATTCCTGCGGCCCAGGGAGATTTGGAAACCGGGGAATGTGCTGTTTCCTATTTCGGCAGCGGTGCAGGAGGGGATGCCGACATGAACATCATGAGGTGGTCCAGTCAATTTGAAGGCTCACCGACACCTGTGCGGAAGGACGACAAAGTCGGCGGAATAAACGTGGTGAAAGTTCAGATCGCCGGCAATTACCTTGCACCAGCCGGACCGATGATGGAAGCGACGGGGAAGAAGGAGAACTTTCGCCTCTACGGGGTGATCGTCGAAGCACCCGAAGGCAAACTGTTCTTCAAGTTCATCGGACCGGCAAAAACAGTCGAAGGTGCAGCAGCAGAGCTCGACGCCTTGATCGGCTCCCTCACTAAGAAGTAACAAGCCTCTCTATGGATTTTTCTCTGCGAAAGGCGTCTTTGGAGACGCCTTTCGTGTTTCTTGTCCTCCTCCACACCTTCTGGAATGCGTTTGCCAAATCTGAAAACGGCCTTGACGTTATGCCGTTTCGCGAAACGAGAGTGAGTGTCGTTGGACGCATGGGGATTTAGAGCATGCTTCAGGAGATCACGGAGACGCGTGGTCTGCCTACTTTCTGAGCCTTCATCTTTGTTTCCGGCTCGTTGCTCTTCAACGAGGGAGCCAGAGTCTGATCTGCCGGGCAGCAAGAAGAAAGCCGGACATTCCGGCCCGGTTTTCTATTGATCTCAGAACGCTGAGGGAATCCTCAGAGGTTGAAGTAGAGTTTGTATTCAAACGGATGAGGCATGGTGCCGATCGATTTGATTTCCTCTTGTTTGATCTTCACCCATTGATCGAGCAATTCGTCGGTGAACATATTACCGCGTTTCAAGAAATCATTGTCCAGCGCGAGAGCATCCAGTGCTTCAGCAAGATTCCTAGGGAGGAAGCGCACGTGGTCCTTTGCCAGATCGTCGACGTTCTCATCGATAGGACCAAATCCTTCCTTGACCGGATCGATCTTGTTCACCACGCCGTCTATGCCGGCGAGAAGCATCGCAGACAAGCAAAGGTACGGGTTTGCTGTGGCGTCAGGAGGACGATATTCGAAACGTGTTTGTTCCGGATTGTTGACATACTTCGGAATGCGGATGGCCGAAGATCGGTTCCCCGTCCCGTAGGTGAGTGCCACAGGAGCTTCGAAGCCGGGGACCAGACGTTTGTAGGAATTTGTGCTCGGATTCGTGAACGCCGAAAGAGCAGGCCCGTGTTTCAACATGCCGCCGATGAAATAGCGGCCAAGGGTATTCATGTTGCCATATTCACCCTTTTTGTAGAACGCATTCTTTCCGTTCTTCGTGACATAGAAGTGCAGGTGCATCCCATTCCCGGCCTGTTGATACATCGGCTTTGGCATGAAGGTTACAAAAAGGTCCTTCTGTCGCGCGAAGTTGAATAAGGCGTACTTCGTCGTGATGATGTGGTCTGCTGTAGCGAGCAGGTTGTTGAAGTAGATTTCGATCTCCTGCTGCCCTCGTTCGCCGCTCTCATGATGGTGGTACTTGACGCTGATGCCGAAGCGCTTCAGGATCTTGCATGCTTCATCCCGGAAATCGTCGTAGACGTCAAACGGATTCGCGGCATGGTAGGCGTTCTTGAAAAACTCTTCTGCGTGCTCAACCTCGTAGTAGGAGGAGGCGGTACGCGTATCGAACCGCACCTTCGAGAAGATGTAGAACTCGAACTCGGGTCCCCACCAGGAGCGATCAGCCCCGACGATGCTCTTCAACATCTGCTCCGCTCGTTTCGCCACCACGCGACCGTCCTGTGAGAACGGAGTGCGACGCTGATCCGTCAGCAGGATGTTTGCATAGAAGCTGAGGGTCGGCTCGACTCGAAAGGGGTCGACAAACGCAGTCGTCAGGTCTGGAACGAGAATCATGTCGCTGTTTTCCACTTTGCGGAAACCATAGCTCGATCCGTCGAATCCAACGCCTTCGCTGACCAACTTGGACAGGATGTTGGGAAATACCGGAAGTGAAATGTGATGGAGATATCCAGTGAGATCGATACATTTCAGGTCGATCATCTCAATCTTGTGCTTCTTGATGAGACCGTTACAAGTCTTCAGTTGTCGTGCATCCATGCGATTCTCCGTTACTCACTGTCCGGGTTGGACCATCAGAGCTCTCCTACCTATCCCCGATGTTCGCGTTGCCGAGGCCCTTCTTTTTCATCAGACTCTCAACATCCTTTACCGATCTTGGCGCTCCAGCGGAGAGGACACGATTTCCCTCAGCGGTAATGAGAACGTCGTCCTCGATGCGCACACCGATGTTCCAGTACTTCTTGTCGCACGGGCTACCCTCGGGAATATAGATTCCCGGCTCATCTGTCAGAACCATCCCCGGTGCATACGGTTTTCCAGAAGGCGCGAGGTCGTGAACGTCGAGGCCGATGTGGTGGCTCAATGTATGCATGTAATATGCAAGGGCCTCAGCCTTGGTTTTGATGACCCCCAGTTTCATCAGCCCCTCGGCAATGATGTCGTATGCTTTCTGGGTCGGCGTGATTGGCGATGCCCCGGGCTTGAATTCCTTGATGGACTCCTCATTGGCCCGGAGAACGATTTCATAGATCTCACGCTGCGCCTGAGAGAATGTACCGTTGACCGGAATGGTTCTTGTGACGTCAGCGGAATAACCCTGGACCTCGGCCCCGATGTCCATCACCACAACTTCACCGTTGTGCATCTTCCGTCTGTTTGCTTCATAGTGAAGGATACAGGAATTCGGTCCCGACCCAACGATAGAAGGGAAGCCCTGGTACTCTGCTCCGTTCTTCGCGAAGCAGTACTCAATGACTGCCTGAAGCTCATATTCGTACATCTCCGGCTCGCAACTCTTCATTGCTTCAACGTGAGCCGTGATGGTCGCGTCAATTGCCTTTTGAAGAAGAGCGAGTTCAGCGGGAGATTTGATGGAGCGCATCTCCGCGATCGGAGCGAAGAAATTCTTGATTTCGAGTCCCGGAAAAGCGGCCTGCAACTCACTCTTGACTTCCCTTGAGAGGATCGATCGCTTCTCCATCAAAGGATCATAGACAACGTCAGGAATGCTTGGGTAGTAATAGAGGATCTTCTTGCCTTGCAGCGTTCGCTTGGCGAACCCGAGGAGTTCAGAAGCCTGCAAGACAACAGCAAATCCGAGTTGCAATTGTGCTCCTTCGAGGCCAAGGCTTTCTCCGGCGGCGCTGTGAGTCTTCGGCCGGAGAAAGAACACCTCCTTCGCGTTTGTCACGGTGTCAACCTGAACTCCCTCTGGGCACAGCAGGAGATAGCTCTTCGGCTCATCACAGCCGGTGAGGTAGTGGAAATTCGTCTCCTGATGGTACTGATAGTTGGCGTCGTTGGAACGCACACTGACATCCCGAGCTTTGAAGATGGCGACCGAGTTCGGTTCCATTTTCAACATGAGAACGGCGCGACGCTGCCTGTATTCCTCTGGTGTGACGCCAGATTGTGCCTGCGCCTCGATGCTGCCAAACAAAAGGAGGAACGCGACAGCGATCCACCTTGAGGTAGGTCGAGTAGTCATAGGTGTCCCTTGCAAGGAAACGAAGACAGAACTTCAGTGCTGCATGAAAGAGATTACTTTGCGAGCTTCATTTTCTGTGATGTGCTCGACGATTGGGTCATCGTGAAGGTTTGCTCGCCTGTGCCCGAAATGTTCATTTCCGTTGTGCTCTCGGACTCGGTGGAGACGAGGACCCCTTCTTTCGGTGCAAAGAATGCCGTCCCCTTCGACTTGGTCGTGCCGTCGATGACGAATTCCAGCCCCTGGCGCGAACCGGTCCCGTACATGGAACCTGTTCCTTCGAAGGTGATCTTCACGCAATCGTAGCCTCCCATCTTCTCGGCCCCAGCAATTTTCAGCAGCACGTCGGGCTTTGTGACGAGCGACATGCCCTGTGTCTTGATCGTGTCAGGGGAGGTGTTTTTCCATGTGTCGCCAACGCCAACAGCCTGTTCCGGCAGCTTCACGAAAAGTTGTCGCAAAAAGTCGCCAGGATTTCCAATGCCCGCCATTTGCGTCATCGGTGAAGGTGCGATCGTGTCGATGACCGCGGTCTTGACGGTTTTGCCGAGGGGCGTCAGGATCAAGCGGACACGTTTTCCGTTGATCTCTTTTATCACCAGCGCCGAGTCCTTCATCACCATGGACTCGATATTGGACACGTTCGAATCCACTTTCGCGACAAGTGTGATGGCGTCTGCACCAGTGTTCTCGACTGCAACTGAGATGCGGAAGTAGCTCTTTGATTTCGATGCCATTTCTTGACCCGAGACCTGCTGATTGCTCTTCGTGTCAGTTGTGAGGACGTATTTGTAGGTGCTGCCTTTCATCATCTGATAGCGCAGTTTTTCTCCACCGTAGCTGGAAGAGATGACTGCTGCTGAGAGCAGAAGGAGGCAGAGTGTTTTGCTGAGGTTGCGGAACATTGGTGTGCTCCTTGATAGTGGAATATGATGAAACAGGTTAGTTGTCGGGTGGAATAAATTGGAATACAAATATGTGCATTTTTTTGGTGAAAACGGAAGGGAAAAAGAATTGCAGACCGATTAGCGAATTCCGGAAGTCAGTTCAGAGTCTCTGGTTCGTATTGAAATTCGACAATTCTGATAGAAAAAGAGAAAGGGGCACCCGCATTACCCGCGAGAATGCCCCTTCATTTCACCATGCTGCAAGTAGTGATGCCGTTACTCCTGTTTCAGCTTCTTGGCGGCAATGAAATAGAAGATGATCAAGGCGATGCCACCGGCCACGAGCATGCATGAAAGATAGATTGAATCGTGCATCATGTACCAGCGATCCAACCACGAGGCAACAATCAGGCCGACGCCGACGAACGAAGCGAGAAGACCCCATTTGAGACTGGAGAGTGGATTTGTCCGGAACCACTCCCTCATTGGAGCTCCTTTATAATCGGCTGGATTGACTCCCTTTTCAATCATGGCCATCCGCTCTTTGTGTCGCTTGTTGAAGTAAACAATCAGAACAGCGGCAGCGCCACCGAAGAGGAAGATAGGAATTGAGAATTCGCCGTTCATAATACCTCCTGTGTTCAGGTTCTGGAATTGACGTTCGTTTGGGCCTTTGGTATCTTTGACCTGACTCATGAGCAAAAGGTTACAGCCGGGATCTCCCCCACTCTGTAACCCTCGCCGCGGTTTCGTGGTCTAAGGAAGTGAAGGATCTTGCACAGGAGAACATGCCCGCAGTTAACGAGGAAATTGTCCGACGCGTACTGGCCGGGGACAAGCGCGCTTACGGTGAGTTGGTCGAACGTCACAAGGACAAAGCGATGACGCTCGCGTTCCGGATGCTGAAAAATCGCGAGGAAGCTGAGGAAGCTCTCCAAGATGCTTTCGTGCGGGCATTTCATGCCCTCCCGCGATTCGAATGGAAAGCAAGTTTCTCCACCTGGCTCTATCGGATCGTCTACAACGTCTGCGCAACATCCCTTGGCAAGCGCTCGGCGGCTGAGCACGTTTCTCTGAATGACGAAGATGAGCAATCGCTCGATGTGCCGAGTGAAGAACCTGCGCCCGATGCCGCATACGAATCACGTGAAATTCGTGATGCAGTGACCGAGGAAATTGAGAGATTGCCCGAAAACTACGCTGGCATTCTGACATTGTTTTTCGTGAATGACCAGAGCTATGAACAGATTGTCGAAGTCACTGGACTGCCTCTCGCTACTGTCAAAGTCAGGCTTTTTCGCGGTCGCTTGATGTTGAGAGATGCCGTTGCCAAGAGGCTCGGTGTAGCAAATGGAGCTCCGCTCTGAGTCAAAGGAGAAGATCGAGAAAGAGGTAACGATGAATCATCTGACCACCAAAGAGATATTCCAAATTGTCGACGGGACGATTGCGAATGGAGAGAGAACGAAGCTCATGGTGCATCTTGAAGCGTGTCATCGATGCCGCCAGGAGGTTCAGTTTCACAGGAGCCTCGGTCAGGCCGCAAAGGATGCTCCGCTCGCAAAACCGTTGAACGGATTCACAGCACGCATTGTCACAAGAATTGTACCTGAAGCAAAGAAATCACTGATGTCGAAAATTGTCGACAATCTGGGCAATATTCTGGCGATGGGGTTGGTGCTGAGTGTTGTCTGGTTTGCCGTCATGTCGGCGCCCCCATCTAGGGGGCCGACTGAGCCCTCGGGAATTTCGAAAGCGTTGGCGGTCTACGTGGAGTACTATGCGAAGGCTCGCGATGTTGCGTCCAAACAATTCGTGAGAGTCGTCGGAGAACCCGACAAGGATCAGACGTCAAAGAGCGCGGATATAACCACGCTGACGTTGATTTCATTGCTGATTCTGGTTGCGATAGATCGTTTCGTCGTTCGTCGCGTGATCAGAATTCGTCTCTGAGAGCACGGAAGTGGATCGATTTCCAGGAGGCGTTCGCACGAAGCGGTCGCCTCCTTGTGTTTTGAGCATACGTGTCACCCCTTTTATTTCAGAGTGATTTCCTCTATATTCATACCCAACGCTCGTTCTCTCCATGGTTGTTTCCCATCGAGCGCTGTCTGTTTCTTCTGAAATGCCCGGAGAATCCTTGTGCCTCAGCACCTGAACATATTCTTCATCGGAGATATCAACGGCAAACCCGGACTCACGCTGGCCTCGACTCTGTTGAAGCAGTATATCAAGAAATACGAGGTCGACTTTTGCGTAGCAAATGGGGAAAATGTGAACGAAGGGAAAAGCATCTCTGAGCAGGACTTGAAGGAGCTGTTCGAGATGGGCGTCCATGTTGTCACGAGCGGTAACCATATCTGGGATCGATGGCAGGTGAAAGGATTGCTGGCGACAGAGCGGAATCTGCTAAGGCCCTTGAACTATCCAAAGGAGAATCCAGGCTTCGGTTACGTCGTGTACGATCTGAAAGATAAGGGGCACGTCGGTGTCATCAATCTTCAGGGAAGAACGTTCATGCAACCCATTGACGACCCGTTCAAGGCTGCCGATTGGGCTGTCAGCAAGATCGCCAACGAAACGAAAATCATTCTCATTGACATGCATGCCGAAGCAACGGCAGAGAAGATGGCGCTGGCATGGCATCTTGAAGGGCGTATCAGTGCACTAGTGGGAACGCATACACACGTTCCAACGGCAGATGCGCGTATCCTGCCGAAAGGGACAGCCTACATTACGGATGTTGGTATGACGGGCCCATACGACTCAGTTATCGGGCTCCGCAAAGAAATCGCCATCAAACGATTCCAGCATCAGGTGCCGTACAAGTTCGAGCTTGCGCAACACGACGTGCGGTTCTGCGGAGTCTATATTCAAGTGGAGACTGAGACGGGCAAAGCAACCAAGATAGAACAAGTCATTTTCCCAGGTTTCTGACGTCACTACAGACGAAGACTCAGCTTTTGTTCCGCTCTCTGAATCCCGCCTTCGAGCGGAATCCAGGAGCGGGACCACAAAGGCACGAAGGCTATCATGTCACCCCGACATGTTCCGCTCTTTGAATCCCGCTCATCGGCGGATTCCAGAAGCGGGAATTCTGGTCGGGGTCTGAAAACGAGGTCCCGAGCAGAAACGTCTCGGGACGACAGCTTCTTCTGCTGCTTTTCGGCATCCCGCTCTTTTTGGTACCATAATAGCTGCGGGAGCGGCATGGCTTTCCTTCTGCTTTCAGTATTCTTACATCGACAAACTCTCCTTATGGCCGCTCAAATTATCGACGGAAAGAAGATCTCTGAGGACATTCGCCGAGAAGTAAAGGAATCGACGCAACGTCTCCAGGCCCAACGAGGATTTGTTCCTGGCCTGGCGTTCATTCTCGTAGGGGATAATCCGGCTTCTCAATCCTATGTCAGGATGAAGGGTAAGGCGTGCGAAGAGGTAGGGTTCTACTCTGTGACGGAAAGGATGCCGGCAGAGACGCCGCAAGATGTGCTCCTTCGCAAAGTCGATGAATTCAATGCTGATCCCCGCATCCACGGTATCCTTGTTCAGCTCCCGCTGCCAGAGCATATCGACGAACACATGGTAATTGAGAGGATCAATCCACAAAAAGATGTGGATGGATTTCATCCGATCAACGTCGGCCGCCTGGTGATTGGGGAGGAGTGCTTCCGACCGTGTACTCCGGCTGGCATACAGGAACTCCTTATCCGAAGCGGCAACGATCCTGCCGGAAAGCATGTCGTTGTCGTAGGACGAAGCAACATCGTCGGCAAGCCAACCGCGAACATCCTTCTGCAAAAACAGCTCGGGGCGAATGCTGTTGTCACGGTCGCTCACACCGGAGCAAAGGACCTCTCCATGTACACCAAGTCAGCGGACATTCTGATCGCTGCCATTGGAAAGGCGGAAATTATCACCGGAGCCATGCTGAAGGAAGGAGTTGTGGTCATTGACGTAGGATCGAACAGGAGAGATGATCCAACGTCAAAAACCGGGTATCGTTTCGTGGGGGACGTCCATTTCGAATCTGCAAGCAAGGTCGCGAAGGCGATCACCCCTGTTCCCGGAGGCGTTGGACCGATGACGATTGCGATGCTTCTCAAGAATACGTTACAGGCTGCGTTGAATACTCAGAAATAGAATCCTCCCGGAACGCACTTCTTCCTTTTCAGGATGATACGCCTCCTCATGAGCATGGACAGGAATCTCCCACGTCACAGGTTCCCGGTGTCCTGAAGGATGCTCGGTACAGGCGTCCTCTATCTGTTCTTTGTCTGCGGCGGTCTGTGGAACGTCTTGCGTGGGTATCAGTCCTTCATGCAAAGCCTGTTCCCCATTATCCTTTTCGCTATCGCTTGTGCAGCCTTTCTTCTAACGTACAAAGTCACCATACGAAACGTTGGCGTGGGGTTCAGTGTTGTCCTCATGACATTCATCGCTGAAGCATCCGGTGCCAATTTTGGTTTTCCGTTTGGCGACTACGCCTTCACCAATGCTCTTGGCCCGAAGCTGCTCGATGTTCCGCTGGTCATTCCGTTTCTCTGGCTTGGACTACTCATTACGAGCTGGATCGCAGCGGATCGAATACTTCGCTACAAGCATGTGGTTGTTGCAGCGATCGTTGCGACGGCGTTCGATGCCGTCGTTGAGTTTGCTGCAGACTCGCTCGACCTGTGGCATTGGCAAGGGGGGATGCCGACTGAATTGAATTTCATCAGCTGGTTTGCCATTGCATACTTGGGGATCTTTCTGCTGAGGAGATACGCGACGGAAAAGGAAGCAGATCCCATCGTACCTCACCTGTTGATTGTTCAACTTCTCTATTTCTTCATTTGTGATATTGGAATCCGGTTCGTTCCTCCACAGGCGTAGCTACAAGAGTCGGGCCGTTCGAAGCGAAATGAACAAACACGCGGTCCGTCCGGGCAGTTCCGGGCGGACCGTTGATGGAATTCGTGATCATATTTTTCAGGATGGAACAGAAATCAGGCTAGTGTGGATGGTGCCGGGAGAATGGGATTGAACAATAGTACCGTTTCCCGCTGAACCAGCACCCAAATGGAATATGCCCCGATAGCAGTGCCGATGGGGATATTGAGAAGGTGCAGTGCTGAGATAATGAGAACGAGGATTCTTGCCCATTCTCTTCGATGCAGCAAGCCGATCCCTCCGATGATGCCCGGAACGGATAGGATGACCAGAAAGCACGCAATGATGAATCCTATTGTCGAGAGGACCAGTGAAGCGTCCTGATCATGTGCCAGGAATCCTATCCCGGAGAGAATCGCGAAAATGAAACCCCCGACAAGGATGCCGAGGACACTGAGGCCGATGCAAAGTGCTCCAACTACAGTGATGTGACCTTCCATTGTGACTTCCTTTCAGAATACCCAACATCGTTGTTTGGGTGTTCAACAATAGTGCGACAACTCTCTGTCTGCACGTTCCATCATACGCATTTCGGTGCGAGTAGTTACAGCCAGCACCGATTCCATCAGAGCACATTCTCTCTTTCACTATTTAAAGAGAGTTCCGCGGATGCGCAAGGTCGATCCTCACTTAGGTGCAGGCGCGAACTTGATCGCCGTGACGGGATGGATTTCCCATGGGGTGTAGGATTTCATCCCTCTCTTGCCTCTAAGATTACCTTTCAGATGTGAAAGATCAAAGAACAGCTGACCCGTGATGGTCACATAGACGGGATGATCGAGTTTGTTTCCTCTCGTTCCTGGTTCCTTCCCCTGCAAGAGACGATCCTTGATGAACTGGCGGACTGTCCCACACTTTGCTGCCAGAGCTGGATCGCAAACGAATTCTGGATAGGGGACTTCGACGACGAGACAACTGTCTTGCCATTCCGAGGAACTCCGAATTTGGATATGGTAATCGCCGTCGCGGTGAGTCTTGGAGTCATCCTCGAGAGCGACAAGAAGCAGCCAGGCTGTCGTCGTGACGATCTCACCCTCTTGCAGCTGCTGTGGCCCGACCGCAAACGGAATTCTGACACTATCATATTTGGAGTCTTCCCGATCGACGGGATTTGGCAGCGCAAGCAGTTCAGCGAGTGGGACCGTCTTATTCTGAGGGTGATCGAGCAAACTTGTCTTTATTGTCCAACGCTCGACCCCGGGTTTAATATGCAAGTCTTGAGTGAAAAGAGTATTCAGACACAGCGTCAGAGCGCAAGCGAGCAGAGTAAATCGAGTGCAGGTTTTCATCGTTGCCTCCATTGTCAAATGTTCTTGTTTGTACTTACTCTTCTGCTATCGACTTCGCGCTACTCAAAGCAGAAGTTATGCGACGAAGATCTCCGAGTACGTCTGAGACGCGGATGGTTTCACTTCTCGGTGCCTGTCCACCCAATACGCCCACAGGACGAAAAGCCACGACGCATTTCCAGCGACAGCAATGATCGACGCGCTCGGCGGAGGTGGCCCGGTGATGTTGCCGACATAGATCAATGCCAGTATTCCGATCAGCGACCAGAAGCCAATGGACCCGATGCGATCTTTGGCGACCGTTGTTCGGGTGTACAGGATGATCCCCGCGGCGAATAATCCGAATTCTGCCAACAGAGTTCCCCCTACTGAATTCCAGAGCCCAAGGCCGAAGTACGTGCTGCCGCCCAATCCCACCGAGAGATCCGGGCGATGTGTGATGAGGTCGAGAATCCAGTGACTGAAGACGACGAGTCCGACCACAGCTGCGGCGCGCTTTTGCTTCATAAGGAGGAAGTAGGCCAATCCAAGGCCGCAAGACCAGAGAACAGCTCCCACAAGGCTATGCGTGATGGGATAATCGTAGAAGTCGAGTGGAGTCACAGCTGTGTTGCCGGGATCGATCCTCACGTGCTCGAGGCCAAGGAGGAGAAACACAGGCCAAAGAAGATCAATCAGCTGTCCAGCCAGGAAGAGGGTTCCAAGTGAGACTTTCGGAACTGCTTTCTTTGCTGCGAGTCCTACCGCGTAGTGACCAAGGAACATCTTGCCCTCCGAATTGAGTAGCCTGAGTCATACATCTCTTGCAGCTCTGTGCTTGTCAGCCCAACATCCCCAAAGAATTATCGCCCAGGATCCGACCATGAGTAGAATGGTCGAGAGAGTGTCAATCGAGGAGTCCGAGCCGAAGAAACTCCCGGCATACATTGAAGCGAGGAAGCCGATCCACGCCCAGAACCCAATCGACCCGATGCGATCACCTGCTTTCGTTGTTCGGATGTAAAGGATGATTCCGATGACGAACAATGCCGACTCTACGATCAAAGTTCCGGCGAGCGAATTCCACAGTCCCAGCCCGACATAGGTGCCGGTGCCAAATCCCAGCGACAAATCCGGGCGATGCGTGATGAAGTCGAGAATCCAGTGACTGATCACCACCAATCCCACGATCGTCGCCCCTCGTTTCTCTTTGCGTATGACATAATAGAGAAAGGCGAGCGCTGCCGACCAGAGAAGCCCGGCGAGAAGGCTGTGGGAAAGAGGATAGTCATAGAGATCCATCGGGAAAACGACCGTGATGCCGGGAGCAATCCGGAGGTGTTCAATGCCAAGCAGGATGAACAAAGGGAAGAGGAGGTCAGGGAGTTGTGCCGCGATGAGGAGTGTCCCAAGGGAAGTCTTCGGGGCTGCCTTCTTCGCGGCCAGTGCTACTGCATAGTGGCCCAGGAACATGGAGAACCTCCGTCAGGTATTTCAGGGATTTGTGAATCGTGGAATATGATGAGGCTGCGCGGCATACGGGCCGCGCAGCCTTCATCGTCTCGACTAAACCTCATCTCAAGAATACCCACGCAAAGTCGCGAAGAACGCAAAGGGGAAAATATTCACGAGTTTTGCGCCTTTGCGTTTCCGCTCTTTGAATCCCGCCCATGGGCGGAATCCGAGAGCGGGACTTTGCGTGAGATTGTTGACTGGGACAAATTCATTTTTGAGATGGCTCCTATTTCTTTTCCGGGAACAGCACGACCTTTACCATGTTGTTCGTGTCGAAGAACTTCTTTGCCGCTGACTGCATTGCGCCGACCGAGAGGTTGTCGACCAGCTTATTGAAGCCGAGAAGCTCTTCGGGATTCTCGCCGTTTGCATAGGCCACACGGAATTGCGAAAGCCAGAAGCGGTTCTCCTTCAAGTTCACCTCGCGGTTCCGTCGTTGGATCTCTTTGACCTTGTCCACATAGACTTGGTCTGGGCCTTGCATTCTGAGGCTGTCGAGTTGTACCATGACGGTCTTTACAAGTTCATCCACACGAGTGGGATTGCAGCCCCAGCTCACGGAGACATTGAACTCTTTGTGTGGATAGAGTGAGGGGGCTCCGTAGGACCCGATTCCGTACGTTCCGCCTTTTTCTTCACGGATCACTTCCCGAAGCTTGATGTTCGTCAGCTCAAGGAGCGAATTGAAATCGTACCTGTTCTGAGTGTTCCACTCGAACAGTCCCGTGAAGTTGATCGTGATGGAGCTCTTTGGCTCGACTCCCCGGTATACTTCCTTGTTGATCACCCCTTTTGGGGGATAGATGCCGGGATCTCGCCATGATTCTTTCCGGCTGATCGAAGGCAGGCTTGCGAGGTATTGTTCGACAAGGGGCTTGATCTTCTCAAGCTGAAAACTGCCGACGAAGAAGAACGTGAAATCGCTCGCATCGGCAAATCGGTCTTTGTAGAACTCGAAGGCTTTGTCGAGCTTGATTTCGTCCAACAACTTCGGAGTCATGGCTCGGGCACGGTAATGGTACTGAGCCATTGTCACGCTGACGGTATCGTAGAACGCCGCTTCGGGGCTGACACTGCGGTTCTGAAGGCTTGCCCGGTATCTCGTCATGATCGCGCCGAACGCGCTCGTGTCCTTCCTTGGAGCAGTCGCATAGAGATAGGTCAGCTGAAAGAGCGTCTCAAGGTCTTTCGGTGAGGCGCTGCCGGAGAAGCCCTCGGAAAGGGGAGAGATCATCGGATTCACATTGACAATTTTGCCCGTGAGCAACTTCGAGAGCGAAATAGCGTCGAACTCGCCGACTCCGCCAACGCTTGCGACCTGCCCAGCAAACGAAGCCGACATGAAATCTGGGTCAGAAGATAAGGATGTTCCCCCGTTGCTGTAGGCTGAGAACAGAATCTCATCGTTTTTGAAGTCCGTCGGCTTCAACACCACGAGGGCACCGTTGGAGAGTTTCCATTCTATCATGCCAATCGACGGAGTGGTTTTTTCGCTGACGACCTTCCCGGACTTGGGAAGCGCGGCGATCAAAGGTTTGTTGATGACCTTATCAACATACGCTTCAGTCTTCTTCGTGGTGGCAGTTTCGATCACGGCCATGACTTCGGCTTCTGTCGGAATCTTCACGCCTTCTTTCTCCGGGGCAGAGACTGTCACCACTCGATTCCCGTGGACCATCTTTACATCCGCCAGCTTGTTCACTTCATCGAGTGTGATTCCCGGGAGGAACTGCTTCGCGACCGCATACTCTACTTCGATTCCCGGGATTGGCTCTTGCTGCAGAAAATTGCGTATGTATTCATCTGCATAATTGCGGGACTCTGTCTTATCCTTCTCGTTCACCATGCGTTCGTATCGGCGGAGGATTTCGGTCTTCTGGCGCTCCAATTCCGTGGAGGTGAACCCGGATTGTTTCACCCTGTATGCTTCCGTGATAATGTAGTCCAGCCCGTCGAGAATAGAATTCTCTTTGGCCTGAAGAAAAAGAATGTATGCCTGACGATGACCGAGGAACTGAGCGTCGTTGGCGCCTCCATAGATGAACGGAGGATTGGGCTGCTGCATCCGCTCTTGGAGTCGCTTATCGAACATTCCATCGTACAACTGTGAAATAAGACTCTTTCTACTGTCGGCGAACGTCTTCTCGATTTCAAGGTCCCTTAGGAGATACATCTGAACTGATGTGTACGCCATTTCTTTGTCTGTTGCCACGGAGACCAGTGTCTGTGTGTGGTCTGGCACCGTGTATTCAGTTCTTTCACGCGCCGGTCTCCTGTTGGTGAGCTTCGAGAAATGCTCTTTGACCATTTTCTCCATCGCAACTTTGTCAAAATCCCCGACCACGGACACAGCCATCAGTTCCGGCCTGTACCAATCGCGGTAGAACCGACGCAGAGTCTCGTACGGTGCGTTCTCAAGGATCTCTTTCTTCCCGATCACCCAGCGTTTCGCATACTGCGAGTTGTACAGAAGTTTCGGAATATGCTTGTCAAAGATGCGCGCAGAAGCGCCTCTGCCGAGCCTCCACTCTTCAACGACGACGCCGCGCTCTTTGTCGATTTCAGATCCTTCATAGGTGACGGCTGATGCCCATTCCTCCAGGATCCTAAAGGCTTTCTCCACAATCTCGGCAGAATCCGTCGGAATTTGTAGCATGTACACGGTTTGGTCGAAGCTCGTGTATGCATTGACGTCCGGACCGAGGCGGATGCCTTCTTTCTCGAGCAGGTTGACGATTTCATTCTTGGGGAAACTCTTGGTGCCGTTGAAAGCCATGTGCTCACAGAAATGTGCAAGCCCCAGTTGGTCGTCGTCTTCCATGACAGAGCCGGTCTTGACAGCGAGCCGGAGTTCAGCCCGCTTCTCCGGTTTCTTGTTGGTCTTTATGTAGTACTGGAGACCGTTGTCGAACTTGCCATACGTGATGGCAGGATCGATTGGAATAGGGTCGCTCGGTTTGAGCGTCTGCTGTGCAGATGCCGACGACGCAGCGAAGAACGCGGCGAAAAAGAATATCGGCAACAACAGAAAAGCTCCTCTGAGGCTTCTCATAGAACCTCCTCTGGAAATGTGAAGTAACGGGACTTCGTTAACTATACGGTGCTAGTGCCACTTCTAATAAAAGACTTTGTGGTAACGCCATGCCTTTGCATGTTCAGAAAGGCACTGGTGCCGACTTCCAATGGACATTTCTGTCTCAAAACTCAATACTACTTTTTGGAAGCGGCGCTCGAAATCTTGTGAAGGCCAAAACATTTTTTGAATATTGAGTCCATCAAAACTGTTGGCATCACTATCTTCTTCGCTTCGTCCTCACCTTACCTGTTTCGAAACTGAATCAACTCGATTGGAGCTCCGTTGTGAACAATCATTGCCACCTGAACGCCGTCGGAGGGGGAGTTGGGCGGTGTCAGGATCTCTTTGCCCGCGAGGGCTGACTCGAGATTCTCAACCTCGAAGGCAATGTGTGGAACGGTTTTGATGAGATCGGAAATCGGGCTGTCATCTTCGAATCTCATCCACTCGATGCCATAGGGACTTGTCGAGAATCCGGACACGTACAGTTTGAATTTCTCGAGATAGATCTCGTTCGGCTTCGGCAGAGCAGTTGGGATTCCAAGATGATGATAGCGCCAGCCGCGTTCGACAATGACAGCTGGAGGCTCGTGGTCAAGACGCTTCTCATTCAATTTGTCTGTCGACATCGTGGGCTCTCTCACATACTCTGGCGAACATGTTGCTTCTTCATGAAGGACTGACATTTTCTGAATTCGATCTTGAGAATGAAATCCAGCACGAGCTCAAGAACCATATAGAGAAGGATGGCCGCCAGGTAAAGCAAGATCCTGAGAGGCCGGCCCGACAAAAGTGAATGGACAAACATGATGCAGACAGGAAGCGCGAGAGCTATGACAACGAAGCCAAGCTTTCGCACCGAATCAAATCGTTCGTGCTTGGATGCAACGTAGATGCAGGCGATCAGAAGATGGAACGTGACACCCGTGAGGACGAACACGAGATCGATAAGAGTCATAGAATGGGGCTCATCACAGCGTCAGTTGTTCGTTTTTAAATTCAATCAACCTCGGTCAACGATTGTTGCTTACTCGGCTGACATGCAAGTAGAGATTGCCTTGGGGATCCCGCTGGAGAATGTACTCCAGAGTCCTCGAGCCACCTGTAGCAGAAACGTTGATATCGCCTTCAGTATACACCGGAAACCTGCGAACGAGAATACTGTCCTGGACCCAAAGCGTGTCATGTCCGAGATAACCGGCCGATTGTCGCTTGTCGAGTTCCGGAAGGAGAATTGACTGCCTGCTTGGCTGGTCAATCTGGAATGCATACAGGTTCGCATACGATCCGCTTCTTGCAGATTGAGCAAAGACGTAGATCTCGGGAATGGAATCTCTGTCGAGATCAGCGCACGCAGCATTCACAACGACGCCATCGATTTCTTTCTTTATGGTGTCGGCGACGCCCTCTTGCGTTTGTATGATGGTCAATGCTCTGAGCGACCCATTGCCTTCTGTGAAGACATCAATCGTCCGAGTGCCTTGCGACAAATGTGCCTCGAAGGAGTATCGGGATCCCGGCTCTGACTGTGGTGTTGTCTTGGCGTTCCCTTGCGATCCGCTTCGTTTGCCATCGTTGCACGCTCCAGTGAGCACGAGAAGCACGCAAAGAAGAAATAAGAGTGCCGCGGAAGCCTTGTTGTGTCGTTGCATATAAAGGTCTACGATGATCTGGTTTCCACTTATACCTGGCGTACTTCTTTGCGCTTCAATTTGTTGCGTGTGAGAGAGAGGCCGCCAAACCCTCCAATGATGGCAATGTAGAATCCAAGATCGTAGAACCAACCAGTGTTGTTTGGTTCATAGATCCGCGTCGTATTGTCGAAGAGTCCAATGACCAGGCTCACAGGCGCAATCCATCCGTGCCAGATCCCCGATAGGAATCCAGCAGGAGATGCGGCATCGTAGCGGCCGCCGCCGGGTATGCAGCCGGCAAGGAGCGTGGACATCAGAAGAACCAGGACAAGAACCAGAATTCTCGTGTTCATGGGTTATTCCTCGATCGCTATTTCTTCTCGGTAATTTCAAGA
>JAPLFP010000374.1 GCA_026390585.1 Ignavibacteriales bacterium
GGTATTGCTATGATGCCGGGACCGGACTTTCGACACGCAGAGAGTATCTTGCCGTCGTCGCTTTGAACGGTGCGTCGGGGTTCCGTTCGCTTGTCCGCGATTCGACGGATTTGACCCGACCATCAAAGTGGGATTGGATCAGCGGAGGCTTCAAGAGAACGCAAGCAGGTCCAATCGACATTCACCAGGTCATCTCTTCCGGGCCTTACACTCTCGGAGCCGGCGCCACCAAGGTGGTCGCTTTTGCACTCGTCGCAGGCGACAGTTCTCTGGCGAACATTCAGCAAAATGCCGACGCCGCCAAAGCCAAATGGTCCTCCATAAACAAGATCGTTGGAATTGTGGATCATCAGACGGATTTACCGCTGACATACTCGCTTGCTCAGAACTATCCAAATCCTTTTAATCCCAGCACAACGCTTCAATTTCAGGTCCCTCAGAAATCGCTCGTGTCGCTCAAGGTCTTCGATCTGCTTGGACGCGAACTCGCGACGCTGGTGAACGAGGAGCGACAGGCGGGGATCTACAGGGTTACATGGGACGCATCGAAACTGCCGAGCGGTGTGTACTTCTACCGGTTGCGCGCTGGTGATGCTTCGACAAGCTCAGCACGAGGTTTTGTCGAGACGAAGAAGATGGTTTTTGCTAAGTGACAACGTTTTTCAGTTGTCATCCCGAGTCCCGTTTTTGTTTTTCGGGACGAGGGATCTGATCCACCATGTCGCTTCAGCGTTGTCATTCTGCGTCCCGCTTTTGTTTCTCGGGACGAAGGATCTGATCCAACATGTCGTTTCCCAGTTGTCATCCTGAGTCCCGCTTTGTTTCTCGGGACGAAGGATCTGATTCAACATGTCGTTTCCCAGTCGTCATCCTGAGTCCCGCTTTGTTTCTCGGGACGAAGGATCTGAAGTGCTATCAAGAGAAGCGGGATGCCGTAAAGCGGAAGAAGACACTGTCGTCCCGAAATGTTCCGCTCTTTGGAATCCCGCTTGTGAGCGGAATCAAAAAGCGGGGCCTTTGTTCGGGACCTCGCTTTGAGACCCCGAGCAGAACCGTCTCGGGGTGACACGATCGCTTTCGTGCGTTTGTGGCAATAACTGAGTTTTCGTCCGGACTTCTAAGCACGACTGATGTCCTCACACAACCCTCGCAACGAATCGTTCAGTTTCAACAGACCCAGACTACATATGGATGAATTTGAAACTTGCTTGACAAAAGCGGAAGCGCGTCGTATCTCCGGCCTCACAACTCCGCTGAAGATACAGGCGTTTCTCGACGGGATCGAATACAGCGAAGAAGTGCGTTATCGATGTCCGCTGACGGTATTGCGCGACATGAAAGGCCATTGCTTCGACGGTGCTGTGTTTGCAGCCGCAATGCTACGGCGCATTGGACATTCTCCCTTGATCCTCGACATCATTCCCAACGACAACGATGACGACCATATTCTGGCACTCTACAGAGTGAACGGACATTGGGGAGCCGTGGCGAAGTCAAACTATACCGGTCTGCGGTTTCGCGAACCCGTCCATCGCACGGTTCGCGAATTGATTATTTCCTATTTCGAAGTGTTTTTTAACGCGATTGGTGAGAAGACGATGCGTGCCTACACGCGTCCGCTCAATCTGAAGGAATTTGACAAGATTCATTGGGAAATAAACGATGCGAGCCTGGATGCAATCGGCGAGAGGCTCGATGAAATACGAAAATTCAAACCGTTGACTCCGGCCATGATCCGAAATCTCTCCTTTGCCGATGATCGTTCCGTCAAGGCAGGTTTGATGGGTGCAAAAGCGGCAGGTTTGTTCAAGGCGAAGAAGCCAAACGCAAAACGGTAAGTCCCGAAATTTCGGCAGGTGCGTTGGACGGAGCTGAACCGGATTTAATGTTGCTCCAAAAGGAGTGTACAGTCATTGCGAGCGCTTTTTGCGAAGCAATCCATCCACGGACAGATTGCTTCGTCGTCCCAAGAAGAAACAGCGGGACTCCTCGCAAAGACTAGGTTGTATGTCGTTGCGATGTGGCTTGGCGACTCTGCGTGACATTTTTCAAATGGCTGCTACTCACAATCCCAGAGAACGCCTGATCCCCAGTTCCATCCCTCGTAACTCAGCAAGTCCTCTCATTCGTCCGAATAACGAATAGCCAGGATAGATGTTTGACCTATGTTGATCAGCCAGCATGAGATGACCGTGATCCGGGCGCATGGGCATTCGTCGATCTCTTCTTCCATTGTCCGCCCGGTTCCTCTGTTCGAGGATAAGCGCTTTCATGACACCGTACATGTCTACATCACCATCCAGATGGTTGTCTTCGAGAAAATCACCCGCTTCATTTCTGGTGACATTGCGCAAATGAATGAAGTTGACCCTCTTCGCGAATCTCTCTGCCATTTCTACCAGATCATTTTGTATGCCGGCACCGAGCGACCCCGTACACAGAGTTATCCCGTTCGAAGGTGAATCCATCACCGCTAACAATTGTTCGACGTCCTGTTTGTTGCTCACAACTCTGGGCAGGCCGAGTAACGGCCACGGAGGATCATCCGGATGGAGGGCCATGAATACTCCCGATTCCTCAGCCACCGGAATGATCTCCCGAAGGAACGCGTACAGATTCTCACGAAGTCCCTTGTCCCCGACGTCATCATATTCGGTCAGAGCCAATTTGAATTGTTCGAGGGTGTACGCTTCCTTTGACCCGGGGAAACCAAGGAGCACCGTCTGTAGGAGTTTTTCTCTTAGGCTTTCATCCAGACCTTCATAATATTCTTTTGCCAGACGGTATTGTTGGTCGTCATAGTGCCTTGCGGCATCCGGGCGTTTTAAAATGAAAATATCGAACGCCGCAAATGCCTTGGCTTCGAACTTTGTGGTTATTGATCCGTCTTTGAATTCCACGTCGAGGGCTGTCCTCGACCAATCAAGAACCGGCATGAAGTTGTAGCAGACAGTATCGATGCCGCAATGCCCCAGGTTTCTCAATGAGGCCTTGTAGTTCTCAATAAGTTGACCGTAGCTTCCTTTGCGCTTCTTGATTGCTTCGTGAAGCGGAAGACTTTCCGCAACCGACCATCGCAGCCCTTCCGACTCCACCTGGTTCTTCCTCTTCATGATCTCGTCGGTTGTCCAGACCTCGCCGATTGGAATGTGGTGGAGCGCCGTCACGATGCCGGTCGCACCCGTCTGCTTCACTTCCTTCAGGGTGATGGGATCTGTTGGACCAAACCATCTCCATGTTGGTTCCAGCGTCATGAGTTCTCATCCCTCAACAAAATTTCTGATCGATTCTCTTCGAAGCAATATGCATCTTTTTCCCAAAATGAAATCCCATCGGCATGGATGCCGGAGGTGCACTCGGCTCCGGGGCAGGGTTTCGGAAGGTTAGCAGACCAAGGATCCGACGACGTTCGTTTTGTGAACAATGAGATCTCGGGCACCTGAGAAGCTTGGTGGCGCCGCTACGGATCCCGTTTTACATGTGGATGAAGAGCTTCTGTTGCAGCCACACACAAAATCCGTGATTTCTGTCCCAAAACGGCGATTTCTCCCCCAAGAGACTTTGTTTTTTCCCTTGCCTTTCTCAAATCACCTGTTTATTATTGAAACGGTTCAATCACTATTTAACCCATTAAATAGTACCGTAGTTCCAACCTTCCGCAACAGCCAATTCAGCGGGAACAATCTGTTCCTCTCTCTCGAAAGGCCGGGTTCATGGCGAAAGGTGCGTTTGCATGCCGGGAGGATTGACGAAGGTCCCCTACTTACTTCGTCTCGATGCAGCGTCGCTGCAGACGAATGCCCGGATGACTGACGTCGGAATGGTCATCCAATCTCTCCCTACAGACAGCTCCAGCTATCGCCACGGAACATGACAATGATTGAAAAACCCCTTCGCGCCGATACATTGAGCCAGGTAGACCTGCCAGAGTACAGGAATCCGGGACTCTCCGTCGATGATCGACTGTCGGATCTTTTGAAGCGTATGACGGGCGGAGGAAGAAGTCGCCCCGCCACTATGCCTATGGCGACAAAGACAGGTGATGCTGTTCGATCAGAACGGGAAGCTGGATTTCTGAATGTGCATATGCTGAAAGCGCGACGTTATCGACTAGGCGTCAAAAACGGATGAAGAAAACGACAATTGTGGATATCGCGAAGCGGGCTGGGGTCTCGAAGGGAACTGTATCGGCTGTCATCAATGGCAAGAATTCGGTCAAGCCAGAGACGAGAGAACAAGTATTGCAGGTCATGAAAGAGCTCAACTTTCGATCCAAGGCCTTAGTAAGGAACATGAAAAACGACGGTCACGACAAAAGCATAGGAATCATCGTCAAAGACATGAGCTATCCTTTCTACACCTCAATTGCTAGTGGTGCAAGAGAGTACGCGAGCAAAAAGGGATATTCGATGATTCTCGCGAGTTCAGAAGATAATTACGAAAGCGAAAAGAAATTATCTCATCTCTTCTCTGCGAAAGACATAAAAGGTACAATCATAGCACCGGTGGTGGTAGGGACTGCTGAGATCGAACATCTTTTCAAGTTGAGAATGATCAAGTACCCGTTTGTATTGCTGGAGGATGTTAAAGGGATACAGGCGAATGTAGTCGCGATCGACAACCTGAAAGCTATCAAGAAAGCCGTCACATACCTGATTGAAAGCGGACATACGAGAATTGTACATTTTGCGGGACCTCCACAATCATCTCACACTCAGGAACGAATCGCAGGATTCCGGCATGCTTTCAGTGAAAGCACATTGGCATTTGATAAGGACATGATTGTCCCCATAGGGTCTCACCCTGATAAGTGCTTTAGCAACACAGTTGAGTATTTCAGGAACAAAAAGAAAGCGGAGTATCCGACTGCCATCGTGTGCTTCAATGATCACCAGGCTCTTGCCGTGATGACAGCTCTCAACGAGTTGAATATTCGTGTGCCCGATGATATTTCCATAGTGGGCAATGACGACATTTATTACGCGAGCACTTATCCAGTCTTGTTGACGACAATTAGAGCACCAAAACGCGAAATAGGCAAGAAGGCTGCAGAGATACTGATTCGGAATATCGAATCGTCAACGCCGCTGCCTGTTGAACGGGTTGTTCTGGACACTGAGTTGGTCATCAGAAAGTCCACGAGGGTTCTGAATTCTCAAGTATTAGCAACCAGCTTGACGTTGGCGGATGCCTCTCGATGAGAACGCAACCCAAATGCTTTGCATCTGGGGGCAAGAAGAAGATCCTGTTCGATGACCAGAAGATCTACTTCACCACAGGAATCCGAGAATACCATTTGATGATCGAATTTCCCGTTTGTTGAACAAAATGAAAACCGCAATGAGTGGCAAGTACGCGGGTCAGCCCGCTTTGAAAGATGTGTTTAAGGACGATTTCCACGTTGGTGTTGCTCTCAGTCTTGATCAGATTTCGGGCAATGAACCAATAGCCATTTCCCTTGTGGAAGAACACTTTGACAGCATCACACCGGAAAACATTCTCAAGTGGGAGGAGGTCCATCCGGAGCCGAACAAGTATAGATTTGAGGTGACAGACCGATATGTGGCTTTTGGCGAGAAGCACAAAATGCACATAATCGGTCACACTCTGGTCTGGTTCCATCAGACACCGGATTGGGTATTTCAGGATGAGTCAGGCAAACCACTGGGGCGTGAAGCGTTGCTTGAGTGGATGAGAGACCACATTTTCACCGTGATGGGACGTTACAGGGGACGAATTCAGGCCTGGGACGTTGTCAACGAAGCAATCGCACCTGATGGGCAATTCAGGAAATGCAAATGGCTCGACATTGTCGGTGAAGACTATGTACTCAAAGCTTTTGAGTTCGCTCGCCAAGCCGACCCCGCCGCCGAGCTCTATTACAATGATTACGATCTGGAAAATCAATCCAAACGCGAAGGCGCCATTAGGCTGATTCGTGGTCTGCAGGAAAAAGGTGTCCGTGTAGATGGCATTGGCACACAGGGACACTGGTTCCTGGATTCTCCGAGTCTCGATGAGATTGAGACTTCCATCGTTGCTCTATCCGAACCAGGTGTCAAAGTAATGGTCACGGAACTGGACGTCGGCGTGCTGCCTTTTTATCCTCTCGATTCCAAGGTGGTTGAGCTCTCCTCTTTTGATCCCGAGTCGCAGAAGAAGTACAATCCATATCCGAACGGCCTGCCGGACTCTGTTCAAAAAGATCTTGCGAATCGCTATGCCGAATTATTCTCGCTCTTCCGTAAGCACCGCGACAGACTGGGTCGAGTGACGTTTTGGGGGGTACACGACGCCCAATCTTGGCGCAATTACATACCCATACGCGGAAGAACCGAATATCCCATGCTGTTCGACCGTCAATGTAAACCAAAGCTGGCCTTAGATGCCATCGTTAGAGCGGCACAGACAAAAAGCGGAAACATTGGCGGATGAGCTAAGCATTTTGCCGGGAGAATATCATACGGAGATTGAATGTGGTAAACCAGAAGGACATTGAAATCGTAGCTGCAGGGCATACTTGCCTGGACTTGATACCTGCTTTCACAATAGACGGCAAAGTCGATAAGCTTACGGATGTGCTCGTGCCTGGTAAAATGATCAATATGGGGGAATGCGTTGTTGTGGGTGGAGGACCTGTCACGAATGCCGGCGTGTCGATCCGAAGACTTGGTGTCAAAACTGAATTGATCGGCAAAGTCGGTAATGATGACTTTGGCAAAGAGATACTGAGTTGGTATGAAGAGCACGAAGGGCATTTTCAGGGCATCAAAGCGGTGAATGGGGAATCCACATCGTACACCATTGCGATTTGCATACCTGGGATAGATCGTTTTTATCTGCATCACTGCGGTGCGAATGACACATTTGGCTACGATGACATGGATTTCGATCTTGTGCGACGTTCGCAACTGCTACTCTTTGGTTACCCGCCTTGGATGAGGAAGCTCTATGAAAACAAAGGCGCTGAGTTGACAAGGATCTTGAAGCATACAAAGGAACTGGGTGCTACAACTGCACTAGACCTTTCACTCCCCGATATAGATGGCTATGGAGACCAAGTCGATTGGCTCGCAATTCTCAAGGATTGGGTACCGCTGTCAGACATAATGATGCCGAGTGCAGAAGAAATATTCTATTTTCTTCATAAGGAGAAATTTCTGGAGAAGAGGGCGAAACTCAGTCCCAAGGAAAGCATACTTGACCATATGACTGTGGGAGAGATTGCCACCATGGGAAATGACCTGCTAGAAATGGGTGCAGCAGTTGCACTGATCAAATGCGGTCATAGGGGACTATACGTTCGGACTGCCGACAAGGATCGGCTGGAAAAGATGGGTACGGCGAAGTGCTCTGATCTTGAAAACTGGGCCAATCGGGAGCTCTGGTTTCCTGTCTATCAGGAAGAGAAATTTGTGGGAGCGTTGGGCTCCGGTGATTCAGCGATTGCAGGATTTCTTTCCGCGTTTGTCTGGAACCATACCATCGAGTCCTGTCTGAGATATGCAAACGCAGCGGGAAGCATGAATGTCACGGTTCCTGATGGTCTTACGTGGAACAAGGGATTCAATGACTTAACAAGACGCATCAAGGCGGGGTGGAAAACAAAAGACTTACAGATTGAGGAGCCCGGCTGGAAAAAAGAGCACGAGTTCTGGGCAGGGCCTCTCAACTGTGGGAAATGGGAGTCATAGACAAGCTCGAGACAGAGGACAGAAAAATGGCAAAACGAAGTAATGCGAACAGGGACGCATTCGTCAGTAGAAAATTGGCAAAGATGAGTCTGGCGGAAAAGGTCGGTCAGCTTCTTACATTTACACGACGCGGGACAATGTTAACGCCGAGTGGAATCGAACAGATCACAAGATTGCAGTGCGGCGGTCTCTGCCTGGAACCGTATGCCCTTGAAACCTGCAAGAATCTCTACTGGGGGAATTCCCAGATTGACCAGAATTTCAAAAAGCCGGCTGACTATTTCACCATAGCGAATACATATTTTGCCGGCAAAACTTTTGGTATCAGCATAACGCCGGAAGACTACACAAAGGATTTGAATAGACTGCAGAGAATCGCATTGAAGAGACCCTCCGGAATTCCTCTTCATATGACCATCGATTTTGAGGGTGATTTTAAGAACGACTACATGTCCGGCGGTATACGACAATTTCCCCCTCCGATGGGTTTGGCTGCTATTGGTGACCCTAAGCTGACCTACAAAGTCGGCTTGACAATCGCCAGACAATTAAGCGCTATCGGTGTTACACAAATGTATTCGCCGGTCTGTGATGTAAACATAAATCCAAACAATCCTGAAATCGGAGTGAGATCGTTTAGTGATGATCCTGAGACGTGCGCAATCCATGCTGTTGCTTTGCTGAAAGGTTTTCAAGATGGCGGTATTGCAGCAACTGCAAAGCATTTTCCGGGCAGAGGTGATTCAGCGACAGATGCCCACGACGTCCTCGATGTCATAAGAGCAGATAAGCAACGGATGCAAGAAGTTGAATTGTATCCGTTCAAAGCCGCGATAGCTGCGGGGGTGAAAGCTATCATGACCGGACATTCTGTTTATCCGGCATATGACGATACATATCCCACGACGTTATCGGAGAAAATTCTTACGGGACTCTTGAGGGAAGAATTAGGTTTCGACGGGGTTATAGTTTCCGATGCGATCGGTATGGCGGCGATTCTGAAACAATGGCCTCTCCCAAGAGCTTGCGCACTAGCCGTCAAAGCAGGATGCGATACGATACTCTTGAAGGCCGATGACGAGTCCAGATCACAGTGCTTCTTTGGAATCAAACAGGCTGTCGAGTCGGGTGAACTCTCTGAAAAGAGAATCGATGAGGCCGTGACTCGTCTCTTAAGAATGAAGTACGACCAGGGCTTGTTTGAAACAGCCGGCAAGAAGGACCCGAAAAAAGCTCAGGCCTACGCAATGAGCAAGCCAGTAATCGATCTTTCATGGGATGTTGCGAAGAAAGCAATTATCGTCATGCGCGATAATCAAATGTTGCCGTTAGAGAAGAACAAGAAAATTCTGGTTATCGAGCAGCGCATTCCCTATGAATTTGTCGGAAAAGATCCTTACATGCACTCGCACATGTTTTGCGAAGCAATGGTGGAGCAATCGGAGAATCTGATTCTTGTCGACACGGATTTTGCTGCAACCGAGCCAGAAGTGGAAGAATGCCTCGAGCTTGCCAAACAGGCAGATCTTGTTGTTATGACAAACTATTACGCGCGTATTGTAAAAACCGGGAACAATAGATTCCTTGCCAAAAAGTTGAAAGAAGCCGGGCACAAAGTAGTTGTGGTGACGAATTATCCTTATGTCGATGGTACGACAAGCGAAGCGGATGCTGCAGTTTGTGTCTTTAGCGGCACGCCGGATTCCATTAGAATTTCAGCTCAGGTTCTGTTCGGAAGAGTCAAGCCTTCAGCAAAAACCAAATTGCCGATTCGTCTGGGCGTTCAAACAGAAACTCCAGTGAAAAAGCCGGCGTCGCGGAAGCAATCTCTCGAAATATCATATTGCTAGTGAGAAGAGCATTTAAATATCCTGGTTTATGAATAGTTCTGGAAAGCATGAGATCAAGAAGTAAAATCCTCTAGATGAAAGAATATGCCAGCACCACGTAGACTGAAAATAAGCGACGTTTTTACAATTTCAGGAGCACAGATATCCGAAATCTATGTTAAGAACAAGATGGGGGTGCATTTTCAGGGAATGTCAAAGACCCTTCCATTCCCCCATACTATTGCTCTTCAGGGTGCTCCGACCTGTTCGATAGGCATCTCTCCTGATGGCCTCTATAATAGACTGAACAATGCCGGCAGATTGATATTGTTGAATCAAAATGCAATTCAACTGGGGTCCGCACCGTTTGTCCGTGTTGGTGATAAGGAAGCGGTCATGCTGACAACGAAGGATCCCAAGGCGGTGGAAGGTCCTGATGATGTACCCGCCCTGAAGAATTATTACCATCCTTCAGTGTCTGAGAAACAAACTTCAATTTCTCTTGCTACGCCCTTGGCGGAAATGGCATATGAATTGGGAAATGTTCGGGTAACAAGAAGATTGATTTCTCCCTTCTTATCGGGGAGTAAACATGCTCTGATGCCTGCCGGTGTAGAAGAATATGAGATAAAGAACAAATCAAGCCAAGGGCAACAAATTACGCTTGTCATTCCCCGACCATCGCTGGTCAATCTTCAGGAAAAAGAACTAAAACCAACTGATCAGGACACTGTTTATGTATGTTCGACACCGGTGAAGGGCCATGTGCATGAAGATTTCAGCTCGCAGGGTGTTAAAGGTGTTGCGATGGGGAGCAAGGAATGTGAAGACAGGATGGTTATCGCTGTGCCTGAAATAAGTGGAGCAAGAATTGACACACAGCCATACTTTTGCCTGAACAGACTCAAACAGGACTTGCTGTTGAATGATGACGGAAGCTTTTATGAGAAGAGAAAGCCCATACTGAATCAAGATTATGGGGCAGCGATCAGTCTTACTCTTACATTGGAGCCGAAAGCAACCATCAAAATACCTTTCGCATTTGCCTTGGATTTTCCACAACAACGATACATAGATGGAAAAACCTTTGAGCGTAAGTATGTGAAGAGTTTCAAGGATAAGGAATCCAGGGCCGTGGAGATGGCAAAGCTGGCCCTGGATAATTATTCTGCCTGGCTGGATCGTACGACAACGATTCAAAGCAAGATATTTGATACAATACAGAAAAGTCCTTCCTATAAGAACGATAAGAATGGTGCTTTGAGATTAACGCGGCTGATTCTCAATGAGTTTAGTTTCCCGTTGTCGAATGCTGCAGTCTGGGTTGAAGACGACGATGGAAATGATAGAGCAAGGTTTCTGGAATGCTTTGATTACGCCTACATAGATCCTTCAGATGTTGATTGGTATTCAATGGTGCTGCTGGTGCTCTTTCCCAACATAGAACTAGAGCTCTGCCAACGGTTCATCGACTCAATTCTGGCAGAAGATCTCACAGATCGCTATTATCATCATCACTCGTCTTTTCTTGAGGCTCGAAAGCATTTTCAGGAGCACCCAGAGGAATACGAAGGCAGATCGCTAATCCAGATAAGAGATGCTTTCAAGATTAAGGGGAGCGTGGCGCATGATTTAGGCGCTTTGCCGAAGGGCCATGCCTTACGCAATGTCAGTGATTATGCCTGGTACAACAACAACTATTGGGTGGATCTATTCCCAAAGCTGGCGCTCAGAGTGTTGCGCAATATCAAATTCACCGGTAATACGGATTTGCTAACCAAGAATTGGCAGACGCTGAGATTTGGGTTTGAGTTCTTGCAGAAGCTTGATATAGATGGAGATGGCATCCCCGAGGGTAATCCTCATGAAGTTAAGAATACGTTTGATAACTTAACCTTGTTCGGGGTGGATAGCTATGATGCGACCACGTTCATGGCCGGCTGTCAGGCGATGATCTTCATGGCCAATATGATGCAAGATGATTCAGCAAAAAAGCAATATGAAGCGAGCTTTGAAAGGGCTTCTAAAGCTCTTGAAAAATTATGGAGAGATGGAAAAAACAGCAAAGGCGCAAGATTGCAGTACTATGTCACATGCTATGACCCTGTCACAAAGAAGACAAATAAGGATGTCTGGACCAATCAATTAGATGCCTTATGGTATCTCATCGCGATAGGAGAAGAACGTTTTATATCTGATGAGAGAGCAAGAAAAATACTCAAGACAATCTATAGAAATAATAGAACTGCAATGGGCTGGGCTATGTGTCGTACAGAGGATGGGAGAGCGGTAAAATCGGAACAGGGGCAAGACGTCTATACAACATCCAATTATGTTTTTGCCCAGCTTCTTGACTATTACGGCATGGTGAAAGAGAGCAAAGAAGTCTATAAAGCAATGGATAAGGTTATCTTCCAATATGCCAATTCCTTGATAAGTCCGGATAATCTCAGAGCGGAGTTTGAAAAGGAACAGGGAGAGTCGACCAAGGGCCCCCATTATATCGTCGCCGCCTACCCACGGCCCGGCGCAGTATTAACACAGCTCGTAATACAGCATATTAAAGAGCTTCAACAGCGAACGAACTCGACAAGAATAGAATCTCAGCAGTTGAGTTCTTTCATCAATGATTTGTTTATGGAACCTCATGATGATCCTGCAGTAATGAGATCGGTTTCTTCAAAAGATGCCGAGAAATTCCAGAAAGATGAAGTCGCTCAATATGCGTGACATGAAGCGAAGAAGGGGGAAGTTCCCACTCATCGAGATCCAAGAACGCTAGATAACCTATGGAGCCAATAGTGCAAACGGTTTCAGAAAGACTGTCAGTCAAAGAGAAGATTGGCTACAGCGTAGGCGACACAGCATCGAATCTGTTTTTCCAGACCATCATGCTGTTCCTCACCTACTTCTACACTGATGTGTTTGGATTGCCAGCAGCTGCAATAGGGACCCTGTTTGTGGTTACAAGATTGTGGGATGCTGTGAATGACCCGATTATGGGCACGATCGCCGATCGCACGAAGTCCCGTTGGGGAAAATTCCGCCCATACCTTCTCTTCGTACCCCTTCCATTCTGTATTATGGGCGTTCTGGCGTTTACGACTCCAGATTTCGAAATCACAGGAAAGCTCATCTATGCCTATGTAACGTACAATTTGTTGATGATGGCGTACACCGCCGTCAATGTTCCATACTCAGCTCTGATGGGTGTGATAACACCGAATTCCATGGAGCGTACGGAGCTTTCGTCATATCGGTTCGTTGCTGCTTTTATCGGCGGTCTCATTGTGCAAGCATCCATGATGTACTTGGTGAAATACTTCGGAGACGGCAATGAAGCGACTGGATGGCAGTGGGCGATGGCGTGCCTCTCCGGATTAGCTCTGGTGTTGTTCCTCATAACGTTTGTAACAACAAAGGAAAGAGTTCAGCCGCCAAAAGAACAGAAGAGCAACCTCAAGGTGGACCTCAAAGATCTATTTACGAGCAAACCCTGGTTAATCGTTGCGGGAGCGACGGTTTTTCAGCTGATGTTCATCGTAATCCGTTCCTCAATGATCATGTATTATTTCAAATACTTTGTGAAAGACCAGTCGGTGACTCTCTTTGGCAATACGATGAATCTTTCATTAGACTCACTTGCATCGTCGTTCATGCTTTCAGGTACCGTTGTCACCATCCTTGGAGCGATTCTCACAAAATGGCTTGCAAAGAAGTTCGACAAGAGGAATACATATGCAGTAGCTCTGACCACTAGCGCTGTCACTTGCGGATTGTTCTATTTTCTCCAGCCGCAGGATCTCTTGCTCATCTATGGACTGAATATAATTATTTCGTTCGCGTTCGGACCCGTTTCGGTGCTCCAATGGGCAATGTATACCGACGTTGCTGATTATTCTGAGTGGAAGAACAGACGCCGTGCAACCGGTCTGATAATGGCGGCTTCCTTGTTTGCCCTGAAAATGGGTCTTACATTGGGCGGCGCGACTGTTGCCTGGATGCTTGACTTCTATGGTTTCGTCGCAAATCAAGCTCCATCGGCCGTGACAGCCGATGGAATCGTGAAGTTGATGAGTGTCTTTCCGGCAACTGCCGGAATTATTGGCGGCCTGGTGATATTGCTTTTCTATCCGCTCAATAACAAAATGATGGTTGAAATTGAGAGAGATCTTACCGCGAGGCGCAAGGATGAAAATGATCAGAGCTGATGGGGATTGGGCGGAGCCGTCTGCGGGTGGCTGCTTGCGGCGTACGGTTACGCTCCCAACGCGGTTCAAACCGATCACGCTCTCTTGTCATAGAGGGCTATAGCGCAGTTTAGTTGACGTCAGAACGAATGAGCACTGGTTCACTTTCACTTATGAAGGAGCGATGATGGCCAAGACATACTTCCCAAAGGTCCAGAAAGCTATCCCCTATGAAGGCAAAGATTCGAAGAATCCATTTGCCTTCAAGTACTACAACAAGGAACAGCGTGTCGGCTCCAAGACGATGGGCGAACACCTTCGCTTCTCCGTCGCCTACTGGCATTCTCTCCTGGGTAATGGCGCTGACATGTTTGGAGGCGCAAGTTTCGAAAGAGACTGGCGTCAACCCAGCGACCCGATGGACCGCTCCAAGGAGACGCTGGATGCCGCTTTTGAGTTTTTTGAGAAGCTGGGCATCGACTATTACTGCTTTCACGACCGCGATATCGCTCCCGAAGGCAGCAGTTTTTCACATTCAATAAAGAATTTGCAGACCATCGTCGGCCTCGCCAAACAGATGCAGAAAGCGACCGGCGTCAAGCTGTTGTGGGGAACGGCCAACTTGTTCGGCAGTCCCATCTATTCTCAAGGAGCCGGAACAAGCCCGAACGCCCATGTGATGGCTCATGCTGCCGCCCAGGTCAAGAACGCCATCGACGCAACGAAAGAGCTCGGTGGAGAGAATTACGTCTTCTGGGGCGGGCGTGAAGGATACGAGACGCTTCTGAACACGGATCTCAAACACGAGCAGGAGCAGATGGCAAAGTTCTTTCATATGGCCGTCGATTATAAAAAGAAGATCGGCTTCAAAGGTCAATTCCTCATCGAACCGAAACCCTGTGAGCCGACAAAGCATCAGTACGATACTGACGCCGCGACGACGCTCTCTTTCCTGAGAGAGTATGATCTGCTCGATCATTTCAAGCTCAACATCGAAGCGAACCATGCAACGCTCGCGGGACATACGTTTGAGCACGAGCTCGCAGTTGCTTCCGCCGCAGGGAAACTGGGAAGCGTCGATGCGAATCGTGGAGATCTTTTGCTCGGATGGGACACTGACCAATTTCCGACCGACATTTATTCCACAACGCTTGCCATGCTCATTATCCTCAAGCAAGGCGGTTTGGGAAAAGGCGGACTGAATTTTGATGCGAAAGTGCGACGCAGTTCAAACGACCCGCACGATCTTTTCCATGCTCATATTGGCGGCATGGATGCTTTTGCCCGGGGCCTTCTGGTCGCTCACGCCATTATTGAGGACAAAGTCTTTTCCCGATTCATTGCAGAACGGTACAGAAGTTTTGATTCGGGCATCGGCGCAAAAATCATGTCTGGAAAAGTCGGCTTCCGCGAGCTCGAACAGTGGATTATCAAAGAAGGAAAACCGGAACTGGAGAGCGCGCGCCAGGAAATGCTTGAAAACATCCTCAACTCGTACTTAGTACGCTAACAAGTTCGGCGAAATAAGGCTTTGAAACAATAAGGAGAGATTGTTGTGAAAAACTCATCGGGTCTACTTGCAGCAGCGATCGGGTCACCGGTCATTCACATTGGACGTCATTTCTGCGGAAGAGCCCTTCTCATCGTCGGAATGCTCCTCCTCTTCGCAGCTCCATCGCTTATGGCGTCAGGAACCGTGAAAGGAAAGGTCTTTGACAAAGACACAAAGGAAGCATTGCCCGGAGCTAATGTGACGGTCAAGGGCACAAGCATTGGGGCAGCCACCGATTTGAACGGTATGTATACCATCCTCAACGTCCCGCCGGGAACGTTTACTGTCCAGGTATCGTATGTCGGGTATCGCACGAAAACTACCGCTGTGAGCATTTCCAATGATGTCGTCACAACGCAAGATTTTCCCATGGAAGGAGCCGTGATTCAAGGACAGGAGTTCGTCGTCACGGCGCAGGCGGCGGGACAAATGCAGGCGATTAACCAGCAACTTACTTCGAACAAAATTGTCAACGTTGTATCAGAAGCACGCATTCAAGAGTTACCTGACTTCAACGCGGCACAAGCCATCAGCAGATTGCCGGGAATTTCGACGTTGTCAAGCTCCGGCGAGGCGAACAAAATTGTGATCAGAGGTTTGGCCCCCAAATTCAATCAAATTACCATTGGGGGAATTTCGCTTGCCTCTACCGGAAGCACTCAGATAGGGGTAACCTCGCAAGGCGGGACCGCCGGTGAAATCAGCAACGACAGAAGCGTGGACCTTTCGATGATGTCCCCCTATATGATAAAATCTATCTCTGTGTATAAATCCTTGACACCTGATATGAATGCGAATGCCATTGGGGGTGTCGTAAACATGGAGTTACGTGAAGCTCCATCGGAAATGCATTCCGACATTCTTTTTCAAGAGGGCTATACTCAGAAGAGCAACAAGTATGGGAACTATAGATTTGTCGGGTCGGTGAGCAAACGCTTCTTTGATGACGCGCTTGGGGTTTATCTGCTGGGAAATATCGAGAGTTATGACCGCAGCGCTGACAACATGAACGCCGGTTACGAGATCACCTCCTCCGCGCCCGATTCGACCAGCGGATATCTTCCTGTGAGGGTTACGAACGTACAGCTGAACCGCCATTATGAAACAAGGAAACGGTCTGGTGGGAACGCGATTATTGATTATCGTCTGCCCTCTGGTTCTCTCAAACTTGTGAACATTTTCAGCCGCTTGAATTCTCAGTATCAGGACTTTCGAACAATATACAATTACACCTCGCAAGATCTCCTGTTCAGATATCAAGAGGGAAACAATAATGTTGATTTGGCCAGTGCTTCCTTGAACGTTACGTACGATTTCGGCTTTGTCAGCGTTGACTTGAAGGCTGCAGACAATTATTCAAGGAACAACTTGCCTGCCGCACCGCAATCTGAGTTCTATCAAACAAGAGGAGTTGGCATTTCTGTACCCAACAAAGTCCCCGAGGATTTAACCTACCTGATCGCCTATGGCGGTCAAGATAAGGTCTTCCTCAACACGCTGACACTGTTCAGTTCAGACTACAAGGAAAACGGACAGACCTACAGAGCCGATTTCAAATTCCCGTTCAAGCTGTTGAGTGAAATCGTTGGTTATTTCAAAATCGGTGGCAATTATAACCGCACTCAACACAACAATGCTCAAAACACCCCTTACGCTACTATCGGGGGAACAACCCCCATCCAGCAGCTGATCACAAGCGGAATCAATCAACAATTCCCGGGCTTGGTGTTCAATAGCGGCATCAACCTATATCCCTCAACCAGTTTTACCTCCGCGAACAGTGACATCTACAAGAGTTTTCTTGACAATCGCTTTGGCAGTATGATTTGGGCCTGCGACCCCGGTCTGCTGGTGAGTATGATCAATTTTGCAGCGAGTGATTACCGATTTAACGCGGATAATGCACCTGCAACGGCGCCAGGTGGATGGTTTGACGGCTATTTCCAGACGATGCCAAATACGTATCAATACGTCGAAAACTACATTGCCACCTATGCGATGTCTGAGTTGAACTACGGTGATTTGATGATGGTGGGAGGCGTGCGTTACGAAAAACTGACATCTGTTTTTGATGCCTGGAATTTGAAAGACGGACGAGAGACGAGGACCCAACAACGGTACGCTGTCCAAACCCGACCCGAGAACGAATTTGTGCTTCCGATGGTTCAGGCACGATATGCTCCAACTGATTGGTTTGATGTTCGGGCTGCTTATACTCAATCGCTAGCCCGTCCCGATTATCAACAACTTTCACCGCATTTTACCATATCGTATGGTAATAGCTCGGTTCGTTCAGGCAATCCTGATCTGAGACCTGCGCACGCGTACAACTCAGATCTCATTTTCACCTTCCATACCAATGAGCTGGGACTCTTCTCAGTAGGAGGATTCTATAAAGAAGTAAAGGATTTCACCTACTCTACAAACTACCCGCTCTACACTACAGGACCGGCGGGAATAAAAACCGTCAATGACTTTGATATCGATGGATCGATTCCTGTGAAGGGTGCGAATCTCTCCACATATATGAACACTCCATTTCTTGCTTATGTGAGGGGTATCGAAGTAGATTACCAGACAAGGTTCTGGTTTTTGCCATTTCCGTTCAACGGGGTAACACTCGGTGTCAACTACACGAAGATGTCTTCTAACGCCAGGTATCCCTTCAGGAATCCTGAGACACGTATTATTGGTCCCCGCCAAACGATTACGGAAGTCGTGGACAGTTCACGCACAGGACGTTTGATCAACCAGCCAAACGACATAGCGAACGGCTATGTCGGGTACGACTACAAAGATTTTTCCGCGCGCGTTTCCTTCCTGTTCCAGGGCAATGCCGTGAGTGGTATTGGAAATTTCCATGAACAGGATGGTTTTACCCGGGATTATTTCAGGATCGATGCTTCTGCAAGACAGGTGCTCCCCTGGTTTGGACTTGAGGTCTACCTGGACATGAACAACCTGAACGGTGAAAATAATACTTCAGCCCAACAATCCATAAGCGGGTTCACGAATGAGCAGAACTATGGGCTTACAGCCAATCTTGGACTCCGACTACGTCTATAAGGAACACTCACTGATCAATTCTCCAACTTCATACGGAGGAACAACCATGAAACATCTTCTAACCACGCTATTCCTTACAGCGTCGTTGTGCGTCACCTTGTTTGCACAAAAAACGACGGTGGCCGTGGCGGATTATTGGGACACCGGTAAGGAAGGAACACTCAACGATGCTGTTACAAAAGCAATCAGTTCAGGAACATTGTCAAATACTATTTTCAAACTAAAAACGTACGGCACGTACGTTCTCAATGGTACCATTACGACTCCTGCAGGACAGACGATCGAAATTGCTGCTGACGCTCCCGGGACCACACAGGCAACTGCTCCGCCCATGATTTGCTGGACTGCGAGTACTGCTCCCTCCAAGACGTACATGTTTGATGTCGCAGGGACGGTCAAGATGACGAACGTTTGGTTGCTGTGGGCCAGTCTTGACGGTACACGATATACATCAACAATCCGTGTCGGTGATTCATCTTCAGTATCCGGTGGACGCTGCGAATTTACGAACGTCATGTTCGATTATGTACAGCAAGCTTCCAGCGGAGCCATACAACCATTTGCTACTCATTTCAAAGGATTTCTCAAGGGCTGCTATTTCAGAAATTGCACTGACAATCATTTCAGATACTATAGCAGGGCCGTTTCTGTTCCCTATGCGGCTGTAGGATTGCACACCGACAGTCTTTCATTTGAAAACTGTACATTCGCCAATATCGGTTATGTGTATATGCAGGAAGCATCTAACTACGGCGACAATGTTTTCTTTAACCACTGTACGTTCTACAACGTTGTGATGTATACACTGGAGTCGGGATGGTGGTGGAAGATGTATGTTACAAATTCCTTGTTCATCAATACGTTCATGTACGGCTACATTCCATCGGCTGGTGGAATCGATGGCGGCACTATTCGAATAGCTCCCGTCGATAGTGGTTCCATGGGAGGTGGTTTCGGATTCACTGTCCCCTTCAAGGAACAGGATCGCTGCATCTTGTTCGCGAACAATAACTACTGTATTGAACAATGGCTCTTCGATTGGATGGGATATGGACCTAATGGAAACCCCTATAGCATCGACAAGCATAGGAATAGATTAGATACCGACATACCTCTTCCACAACCAATGTTCAATGGTCAGACGAACACATTCTTCGATTCAACCTACCAGGGAAAGAAAGCGTGGCCTTATATTAACAGGGCCAATCTGGACAGCATATCCCCTGGTTTTATCTATCCACCTGTGAACAAGGATTCCTTAAAGACGTTCCTCTATAACAAATGGAACAATAACGCCGATCAAGCCTGGGAATGGCATCCTTTCCAAAGCTACAGTCAGATATGGCCTCTCGCTGAAAACTTGGCATATACAAACACCGCGTTGCAAACTCACGCAATGGGTGGGTTCCCGCTGGGCGATCTGTACCATTGGTGGCCAGCAAAATACACGCAATGGGCAGCTCAATCAGCTGCGGAGTACTCCAGGATCAATACATGGTTGACAACAGGCAAGGATCCCCTGGCCTCAAGCGTAGAGAAGGTAGGCGGCGCTGTCCCTCAGGAGTACGCGCTCAGTCAGAATTATCCGAATCCCTTCAACCCGTCGACACAAATCGAATACTCTGTCCCGAAGACGGGTCACGTTTCGTTGAAGGTGTTCAACGAGCTCGGCCAGGAAGTAGCGACACTCTTTGATGGAGAGCAAAACCCCGGCAAGTATGTGGCGACATTCGACGCCAAAGGGCTGACAAGCGGCGTCTACTTCTACCGCCTGCAGTCGGGTACTGCTTCTCTAACGCAAAAACTCATTCTCATGAAATAACAATTAACCCACAATCCACAAATCATTATAAGGAGCTCGATTATCATGAAGAAACTTTTCGTGTTAATGGTCTTGGCAACGGTCGTTCTCGTTTTGATGGGAACTATGTTGCAGGCTCAGACCGTCACCAAATGGGGTTCAACACCTCGCGGTACCAATGGTTGGACCATTCTTAATACCGCGTCAACACCCGCCGGCAATGCTGCTATGGGAGGTACTACAGCTCCAACGGGTTGGATGAGCATCAAAGGTGGTTTTGATTCCCTCACAGCAACTACCACGCAAGCCTTCGTGATCTCCGGTACTTTTGAGTTTGTTGGGGGTGGTGCCGGTAGTGCTTATACTTGGCTTCGTTATGCCTTATTTAATGGAGACGGAGCGCTCACTGGTCAGAATACACCTACCGCTGCTTGGAGCGAGACATCCAATGGTAATGGATACATTTTCACTCCAGTAACAGGTGGCGGAACTATATCAAACACCTATAATTCCTGGCCTACTGGCAATCAGGGTACTGAGTGGGTTCTCAAAAACTCAAAATCCTGGACTAGTACCAAT
>JAPLFP010000213.1 GCA_026390585.1 Ignavibacteriales bacterium
TTGCGAGAAGCGTCAGGATGTTAATGGAGAATCCCATGATGTACATGATGAAAAACGAACCGACCAGTGAGACAGGAATGTCGATCAGCGGCCGAAAGGCAATAATCCAGTCACGGAAGAAGACAAAGATAATGAGAATCACAAGACTCACGGCAATGAGAATTGTTACCTGTACCTCTTTGACCGACCGTTTGATGAAACGGGTGTTGTCGATCGAGATGTCCATCTTGTAGTCGGCGGGCAGTGCCTTCTTGATCTGCTCGTAGCGTTTGAAGAACTCGTCTGCAATTTCCAGGTAGTTACTTCCCGGCTGAGGAATAATACCGACGCCAACCATCGGGATGCCCGACTGTCTCAGAATGAATTCTTCATTTTCGGGGCCGAGCACAGCAAAACCTACGTCACTCATGCGAACAGTCCGGCTGCCATCATCCTTGAGGATGAGGTTGTTGAAGTCCTCCTCCGTCCGCATTCGGCCCTTTGTGTTAACAATCAGCTCGGTCTGATCTCCGGAGAGTTTTCCTGAGGGCAAATCGACGTTCTCGCGGTTGAGCGCCGTCTGGACATCAAGCGGGGTGAGACCGTAGGCAACGAGCTTTTTCGGATCCATCCACAGACGCATCGAGTACCGCTTTTGGCCGCGAATGGATGTTGAACTGACACCGGGAATCGTTTGCAGGTTTTGTGCGATGACGTTCTCTGCGTAATCGCTCACTTCGAGCTGATTCTTTGTGTCACTCTGCAGTGTGAGAGAGATGATGTCGTCAGAGTTGGCGTCTGCTTTCGTCACGACTGGCGGGCTATCAATATCCTGTGGAAGCGACCGGGAAGCACTGGACACTTTATCACGCACATCGTTAGCTGCAGCTTCGAGGTCGGAATCGAGATTGAACTCGACAGTGATGTTGCTGCTTCCCTGGCTGCTACTGGACGAGAGATTGCGGACGCCCGCAATCCCGTTGATCGCCTTCTCCAACGGCTCTGTGATCTGCGATTCGATAACGCTTGCATTCGCTCCCGCATAACTCGTGCGAACACTGATGATGGGAGGATCAATTGCCGGATACTCATGGACACCGAGAAAGGTGAAGCTGATGATACCAAACAGTAGAATCGTCAACGACATGACGATGGCAAGCACGGGGCGCTTGATGCTAATGGACGCTAGACTCATAGGAGGATATTCTCAGATAGAGCCGATGAACGAATCATTACTTGATGGTCACGTTGACCGGCATTCCCGGACGGAGCTGCAGAATTCCCGTCGTGATGACGGTATCGCCTGCAGAAAGCCCATCTGTGACTTGTATGATGGAGGGTGTGCGGATTCCTGTTTTCACAGCAACAGACGCGACCACACCATTCTTTCGCACAAGGACTGTCTGCCCTTTGAGAACAGGAACAATAGCCTGAGTGGGAACCATGAGTGCACCGCCGGGTTGCTTCAGGCGCAATTCAACATGAACATAGCCACCCGGGAAAATCACCTCGCCCTTGTTATCGCACATCGCCCGAAGCTGCAAAGTCCGGGTTGCGGGTTCGATCTCCGGCTCAATGGCATACACCTTGCCGCCGAATTCCAGGTTTGTTTCGTCGCTGTGGAATTTCACAAGATCGCCGACGCGCACTTTCCCGGCATATTTCTCTGGTATCGCAAAGTCGACTTTGAGTGGATTGACCTTTTGAACGCTTGCGATGCGCGTTGTCGGGGGAGTAACATAGCTCCCTTCACTCACGTAGCGGAGACCAATGATCCCGTCGAACGGAGCGCGAATTTCCCGTTTACGGATGGCAGCGATGAGATTCTCGCGGTCAGCCTTGAGCGTCGCCAGCGAACTGACGGCAATATCATATTGCTCCTTGCTCGTGTTGCTATTTTCAAGGAGCTGTTTTTGCCGATCTGCCAGTTCCGCCGCAAGCTGAATCTGTAATTCCGTCTTCTTCAACTGCGCCTGGAGATCGTCATCGTTGAGTTTCACAAGCAAGTCGTTCTTCCTGACATGCGCTCCCTCTTTGAAGAGAATCGCCACAACAGTACCCGAAGCCTCTGCGGCAAGATCAACGGATTCAGATGCGAGGACAGTCCCCGACGAGTTGACGACATTGTCCAGCGGCTGAGTAGTGACAATGACTCCACTGACGGTCATCCCGGCAGGGCGCCCTCCACCTCCCGGTCTTGGCGCCGGATCGTTGTTTTTTGATGCATAGGAAACAAGAACCAGCGAAGCTGTTAAAAACAGGAACATGCAGCAGATTTGTTTCATAGTCTCAAACTATTTTGTTTGGCAAATATGAAGAATAATGACAGGAAAGTCAAAATGAGCAGTGCGTTTGATACGAGAGATTAGACGGATACAGAACAAAATGTACTCTCACCCGCTGGTTCAGAGTTTGCCGTCGCCTCAGCTCCCGATGAACAATGACAGCAGTAATATCATCATACTGAGAGTCCGACCGAAGCGAAAGCTGACGTTTGTTCCTGCTAGTCAGCCCTTGGAGGTGGAACCCAACCAGAATACTGCGAATGATCCTGTCGAACAAATGCCTTACAGCGATGTTCGCCTGGACGGAAGCATTCGTGATCAGCGAAACATCAGAGCAGGATATTGTTCTCGTTGACTTGCCTGTGTTTCCGCTCAGATGAATGCGAACCCTGAAAGCGTGGAAAGGCTGTTTATCAGAATGGCGAATCCGCTAACTCACGGCATTTTATCCTGTTAGCGGAATTAATGCAACAACCTCCTGCCCCGGTCGTAACACAATTTGAAGTTAACGAATTCAATCTTTACCATTGGAGCACCTGCCACAACCAGGGAGGTAGGTGTGACACAACAAATGCTTCCTCTCAATACTTCATCGATTCGTCAAAAGGCGAACGGAGAAGTTCCTTTCAGACTCCAGGCACTCATCAGCGAGCGGGTCAACCGGGCTTTTCGTACCGGAGTGTAGACCGCAGCATTCGTTGACGCAGATTCCTGTTTCTTTTCGCGTTCGATCACATTCACACTTTACCAGGAGGCTTTATGAGTCCCGCACTCGTATTCATTATTGCGTCGATACCCTATGTTGTTGCTTTTCTTGCATTGCTGACTCTTTGGAAATCCGTCGTGCTCGTGAGAGGCACGGAAATTGCCATCGTTGAACGCAAGTACTTCGGAAAGAAAATGCCTCAGGGCCGCGTCATCGCCCAGGCAAATGAGATCGGCATCCAGGCGAGGACGCTTGCGCCCGGCCTTCATCTGCTTATCCCGTTTGTGTACAAGCCGATGAAGTATCCTTTCACCGTAATAGCGGAGAATGAGGTCGGCATCGCCGAATCCATTGATGGCGATCCAATTCCACCAGGAAAGATTTTCGCGAAAGTGATTCAAGGTCACAATGCATTCCAGGACGGGGAATTGTTCTTGAAGAACGGAGGACAGAAGGGTCCGCAGATTGCGATTCTTCCTCCCGGCACTTTTCGAATCAATCCCGTCCTGTTTCACATCCGCAAGAAATCCCTGACGTTCATCGACAAAGGCAAGATCGGCATCGTGACATCGATGGATGGGGAAGCAATTCCTCCAGGGAGGCTCCTTGCCCAAAAAGTTGATGGGCATGCAAATTTCGAAAACGGTCAAACGTTCCTGAACAATCATGGCCAAAAGGGCCCGCAGATAGAGATTCTGCTTCCCGGCACGTATCGTGTCAACACAGAGCTGTTTCATCTCGAAATCCAAGACGCTTCGATCATTCCGGCGAACAAGGTTGGCCTCATCACTGCCCTCGATGGCCAACCGCTGCCCGAAGCCGAGTACGTTGCCAAATCTGTTACTGACCATAACGACTACCAGAACGCGTCGAAGTTTCTTGAAGTCGGCGGCCAGCGAGGGCCTCAGTTTGACGTCCTGCGTCCGGGTACATACTACATCAACCCGCTGATGTTCAAAGTCGAGCTGGACGATGTCACCGTCATAGAACGTGGGCAGGTTGCGGTGGTGGTATCAAACGTCGGCGTTGAGCCCCCGCAAATCCGCAGTATGATTGAAGAACTTGCGAAGAAGCAAGGGGCCATACCCGGCACCGAGCTGTACAAGGAAATCGAGAAGCGTTATGACACCGGCATTGAGCGGTATGTTGTTCCGAAGGGGTATCGCGGAATCCAGCAGGAAGTTGCAGGACCCGGCATCTACTATCTCAACCGCCGCGCATACATTGCGTATGTTGTGGACACCACGAACATCACCATCGACTGGGACGATTCAAAGCAGACTCGTTTCGATCCTTTGCGGGTGATTTCGAGGGATGGTTTTGCGATCAGTGTGTCCGTGAAAGTCGTCATTCGTGTCCGACCTGATCAGGCTCCGTACATGGTCGCAAAGATCGGTTCGATTGAAAACCTGATTCTCCATGTCATCCACCCGATGATCGACTCGAGCTTCCGGAATCAGGCCTCCTCGACCTCAGCGATGAACTTCATGCAGGATCGTCAAGAGGAGCAGCGGAAAGCGGAAGAACGCGCAAAAGCGGAACTCGAAAAGTACCATGTTGAATGCGTCTCCGTGCTGATATGCCAGATCAACCTACCTCAGGACCTGATGGATACCCAGACGAAGAAGATCATCGCTCAGCAGCAACAGGCGATGTATCAAGACATGCAGAAGGCAGAGCAGACAAGAATCGCTACAGAGAAAACGAGGGCCGAAGCGGATCAGCAGAAGAATCTCGTCGAAGCAGAGATCGGCGTGAAGATTGCCGAGCAGAACAAGCAAAAAGCCATCAGGTTTGCCGAGGGCGAGTCGGAAAGCATAAGGCTTCGGGCAGAAGGTGAAGCGCGAGGAATCCGTGCGAAGGGAGAAGCGGAAGGTTCCAGGATTCTTGCCATCGGAGAATCGACCGCGAAGGCATATGAGCTGCAGAACAAAGCTGTTGGCCAACAGGGCGTTACAGCCATCGAGATCGCGAAGCAGATCGCGAGCGGCAACGTGAAGGTAACTCCCGATTTTCTTGTGCAGGGAGACGGCAATATCGGGGGATTGCTCTCGGCGTTTCTGACGAATTTCGTCGCGGGTCAAAGGAAGGCAGAAACGGCAGAAGCAAAGAAGTAAGAAGTAGGAAGTAAGTAGCGTACAGCGGGATCGTCGTATGAAAAAGGCGGGCAGCTTCAGGGCTGTCCGCCTTTCGTTTCTTCCTAGACATCCTTTGGGAATTTATTTCCTCGGAGGAGTTGCCGCGGCAGGGTTCACCAGGGGCAGATCTTTGCGGCCGCTCCATTCTTCAAACGATCCGTCGTAGACCTGTGCTTCATAGCCAAGGTACTTCGCGGCAAAATACACCATTGTTGCCTGCTGACCGATATGGCAGTAGGAGATGACTCGAGAGTTTTGTTTCACTCCGGCTTGCTGAAAAACTCGCTTGAGTGAAGCAGGATCTTTCAGTTTGTTGGTGGAGTCGAGAACACTTGAAAAGGGAATGTTGACCGCGTTGGGGATGTGTCCCGGCCTCGGCATTCCACCGCCATTCCCGGAATAATATTGAGCAGCACGTGCATCGACGATCGAGATCGCCGGATTATTGATGTTCTCTTTGAGCCAATCACAGGTGGCGACAAGATTCGCTTTCAGCGCGGGCACAAATGTCCCTTCAGCAACTTTCGGTGTCTCCGTGATCACCGGATGACCACCTGCTTTCCATGCATCAAGTCCCCCGTCAAGAAGCGATACTCTGTCGCCAAGGCCGAGGTAATCCAGTGTGAAGAACACTCTCGTCGTCGGGGTGACGTTGCTTCCGTCAAAGCACAGGATGATGTGACTTTGTTCTGATATTCCGAGTTTCTTAAGGACGGAATCCGCTTGTGCCTTCGAGGGGAGTTCGAGCGTAAGATCAGGATCCGAATATGCGAGCTCCTGAGTCCAGAGAAACCGCGCGCCCGGAATGTGGCCGTCGCGGTACTCCCTCCGGTTCGTACCGACGTGCACGATCACCAGCGACGGATCATTCAGGCGCTCGTGGAGCCACGCTGTTGATACCAGCATCGACGTCCGGACGGACTCCTGCTGAAACGCAGTCACCACTGATGGCGCAAGAAATGTCGTGAACACGAGCAGACAGGCTGCGCAGATCCCATTGAAGCACCTCATCGTACGATCCTCCATCGTTTTTTCCTATTCCCTTAAACGTGGGAATTTGACATATAATTCCCCGCTACTCAAGTCAGCATCAGATTCTGCCGACCACCCTCTGAGCGTAGATTTTCTGCGGGCTGGTAGACGAGAACCGCTTTCGTGATCCAGCATATCTTCATCTGATCGTCCATTCTCTTACTGGTATCTTGCATCTCGAGCCCCCTCAACGAACGCAACAACATTTTCCCACGGAACCTCAGGTTCGAGGATGTGCGACGGGGCAAGCAACAATCCTCCACGTGAGCCAAGCTGAGTCTGCACCGTTCGTACTGCTTCTCGTACTTCCTGTGGTGTTCCGTAGGGCATCGTGGTCTGTGTCCCGATTCCTCCCCAGAAGGAGATTTTTCCTCCGTACTGCCTTCCGATCGCCTCAAGGTCATTGCATTCCGGTTGGACCGGATTGAGGATATCGACACCGATATCAATGTACTCGGGAATGAAGTCCTTGATGTTGCCATCAGAGTGCATAAATATGAGAACGTCCGGCCGCACGCGGCGGGCAGCCATGATGACGCGGCGCGTTCGTTCTTTCAGGAATTTCTGATAGAGATCCAGGCTCATGAAAGCGCCTTTCTGAGCGGCAACGTCATCTCCGAGCCTGATGATATCAACTCCTGCCTCAGCAAATTTTGCAGCCTGATGTACCCTGAGTTCTGTAAGCTTTTCGCAAATCGCGTGAGCAACATCTTCGTTGAGCATGAAATCGCACAGCAGGTTCTCCATCCCCCTCATAAGCCACGCGATCTCAAAGATGGTTTGATAGAGTTCTCCGGCCACAGCATATCCTCGATCATGAATGGCTTTCACGGCTTCTGCCATTCCATCAAACCGATAGTCCGCGTCCACATCAGGCCAATCGAACGAGAGAACCTGCTCAGCAGCGGTCATGTCGCTGAGCGGATGAAAGCGATATTCCATAAAATGCTCCATCGATCCGCGCATCATCCCGTAACCCCACTCATCCCAAACAACATCTTTTGGGAGTGGCACGGAATACCACTTACTGAAGTCCGATTGCTTTCTTGTCGGCCCGATGGTTACGAAGCGCGTGTCAAAGCCGAAATACTCTGCCGGATCGAGCGTAGAGCCGGTTCTCTGGCGATAAACCCCCATCAGGCCGGGGGTAAACGCTCCCCAGCTAATCTCGAATGGTACGCGATCAGGGACGCCGGTACGGCGCATGGCGGTCAGGACGCGTTCACGGGAGTTCAATGACTGTCACCCAGCAGAAGGAATGAGTAACTCGGAATCCGAACATTGGAATAAATTCGAAATCCTAATGTCGAAATCTCAAGCAAACACGAAATTCTAGTATCGAAATCCGAAATAATGAATCAAGAACCTCAATCCAACGTTTTGTGTTTCTGTTTCGAGTTTAGGATTTGTCTGAGATTTCGGATTTAGAGTTTGGGATTTCTCTGAGATTTCGTATTTAGAATTTAGGATTTGTCAATACTGAAATGGCTGAGGCCGAGATTTGTTAGAACAACTTCGACATATTGATCTTTTCCGCGTCACTTCCGGCAGCAGCATTCAGGATTGTATCGTCAATTCTCTCTACGAGCGAACCAGCGGTACGATAGAGCGCAAGAATGTTCGCCATTGGTGAACCGACCTGGATAGCATGCGTTGGGCCGAGGAAAAGTCCCCCTTTGGGAAACAGTTCCAGTCGACGATGCACTTCACGTTCGACGTCGGCAACACTCCCCCATACCATCGTCGTTTGGACACACACCGTACCACAGAATGCCAGTTTCTCCCCGTAGTGCGACTTCAGATAACCAATGTCCATCTCCGGCGTCGTGGGCTGAACGACATCCTGGACGTCGAGCCCTAGTTCAATCAGTCGGGGGAGAAACGCTTCAACGCACCCGCACATATGCATCATGGTGCGGCCACCGTAGCTGTGGACCATCTCGAAGTACTTCCTGTACCGAGGAGCGAAGTGCCGTTCAAATGTTTCGTGGCTGATCATTTGGCCGCGCTGATTGCCAAGATCATCGCCGACGTGCGTGAAGTCGATCAATCCTCCGGCGGCTTCGAGGACCCGCCGATGCTGCTCGAAATAGAAATTGAACCGCGCATCCATGAGTGCAAGAAAAACTTCGTTATCTTCTAGCAAATCCATGAGCACTTCTTCCATCCCGCGGGCCCGTGCTATACTGTTGATGAAATCCATGTCGCCGGCCGTGCCAAAGCAGATAGCGTAGCGATCTTTCAGTGCCTCACATTGTTCTCGAATGGTCGAGTAGTCAAACCAGTCGGCCGTGGGGAAATGCGAACGGTCGAGCTTGTCCATTGTCTCAACGCCCGCATACGGAAGATAACTGGCTTCCAGGTACCGCCCTCCTGCGAATTGCGCGTACTTGTATCGTTCACCGAAGTATCCCTCGATGCTGCCATCGGGAAACGTGCGCAGTTCCGGTCCACAATAGACCGGCTCGACGTACCGGAAATCGTCGCCAACAACCCGGAGCACCTGCTCCATGTTGCTCAGGCCAAAGTGTTGCATAATCATCCGATTGACTTCCGGCGTAGCTTCGTGTTTGATGGGAATGCGGTCGTAACCGCGGCGCTCATAGGCGCTGATGACTCGTTCGCGTGAGTTCACTTCGCTAGCTCCTGTATTGTAGCGGATCCTGAGCTCTATGGAAATCGGTCATGGGAGTACCATCCCGATGTTCCATCGGCGGAAAGGTGCAGGCAAAGTAAGTCTTTCTCTTTCGATTCGCAACGTAGTCGTACGAAGGTGGCAGCCGGGTATTCAAACCCGCATCCAGCGACGCGCACGGAGAAACAACATCAGTTCTTAAAGGGGTTACACTTCTCCCGATTCAAGCTTCGCTCTTCCCTTTTCAAGGAGTTTCGCTAAAAAGTAGATGGGAGTGAGAAATATCAGGATGGAAGGAAGTACTGCCCAGGCTGGAAGATAGATGCACGCGAACACAATTGATGCCACCAGGACGATGAGAACCCCCCAAGCCACGGGGCCAAGGAGCGGAAGGTGAGCGCTATGGCCGCGAATCATCCAGAGGACAATGCCAAGGAACAACGCTGTGTACACCCAGTCCGGAATGATGGGGAAGCCGAAGCTTCGATTAAAGGAAGCCAGGATCACCGATACGGGATATATGAGGAATGAAAAAACCGCGGAGAGGACGATGACCATGAACGCTGCTGGGAGCGCATCGGTGATCGTTTCCTTGATCTCTTCCGCTTTGAGAACTGCAAGAATCTCAGCTATCGTCGGCTCGTTCATTTCTGGTTTACTTGCAGCCGTGAGGGGTTGATAGTGCCAAAAACCTGCTGGATTTTGTTGATTCTGTAATGATGGGCGACTAATCGTGTTCCGGCATTGGCTCACGTGACTCCTTGGTGAACGAGAACAGAACCAGCATCAGACCAAAGGCAATGTACGCAACAGCGAACTGAAAAGGAATCTTCTGCGTGAATGCGTCGAGGGTCCAGGGGAAGTACATGACCCCGTCAGGCGAAGCCGAATGGATAATGCCGAAAAACGTCAGTCCGGCCAAGATGAACAGATACGTGGCCGCGACCTTCAGACGCCGATCGATCAGTTCCGCAAGCATGCCGCCCCACAACATTGCCGTGAGGATGAACCCATTGCCGAGAGCCACAGTAACGAGGAGCTCGGGAAGGGCTTTTCCCGGAGCAGTCATGAGTCTGTTGAAGTTCTCCGTGGGCACAAAGTCCGGGTTGCCCAGCTTGATGGACAGGAGTCTCGCGATCGTCGGGAAAAACGCGAACGCAACTGCAGGAGCATGCCGGGGAGGACAGGCGAGAAATGATTGGACAACGATATCCAGAGCAACAAAGATGAGGATCGGAGCAAGAACCGCGCGCGGAATCAACTCAACGAAGAACGAAACATAACCCAAAATCCCGCCGAGCCCGATGAAGAGCCCCGTGAGAAGCGTGTAGCCGGCCCGGGATCCCATCCTTTTGTAAGCGGGTTGTCCGATGTATGGAGTCGATTGCGCTACGCCGCCGCAGAGGCCCGCGATCAATGTCGCGATCGCTTCTGTCAGCAATATGCTGCGGGTATTGTAGTCATCACCTGCCACCCGGGCGCTCTCGGTCACGTTAATACCGCCGACAACCGTCAGCAAACCAAACGGAATGGCAATCGGCAGGTACTTGAGTGCACGGGTGAAACCATCGAGGAAGCCCAGCGTGGGCGTTGGCAAGCCGAAGTGCAGGTCGATCGACGGAGCGCCGGCGTATGTTCCTCCCATCCAACCCGTGGAGCCAAGCATGTAATAGAGTGCCGTTCCGATGAAAATGGCCGCAAAGACACTCGGAAAATTCTTGGGAAGACGGATGCGTGCGACCAGCGTATAGAGGATCAACCCCAACGAGATCATTCCGACGATGGGCATTCCCAACACGTCGACCAGCGGTGTCAATCCAATGAGTGCCAGGCCGATACCAGCCAACGATCCCAGCAAGCCTGCTTGTGGAACGACTCTCTGGACCCATTGACCGATGAACGAAAAGACAACTTTCAGGACGCCGATCATGACCATCGTGGCCATGCCGATATACCAGGTCATCATTGCCGCGTCGTGTTCAGACATCCCTTCCATTTTCAACCCGACAAACGCCGGGCCGAGAACCACCAGCGCGATACCAATCGTTGACGGTGTGTCGAGTCCGAGAGGCATCGCAGTTACCTCGGTGTTTCCCGTTTTCTTTGCGAGGCGGAACGCCATCCATGTGTAGACAATGTCGCCGAACAGAACGCCGAAGGCCGTCCCGGGAAACATCCTCGTATAGACGACATCCGCGGGAAATTTGAAAACGAAGACCAGGATCCCCGCGAGGAACGAAAGCACCGTCAGGTTATCGAACATGAGGCCAAAGAAGCCGTTGAGGTCACCGAGGGCGAACCATCGATAGCGTTTTGGTAACGAATCCATCTGAGAGTCCTTCAAGAAAGACACTGATAAAGAATTCCAAATCCTAATTTCGAAATCCGAAACAAATCCGAAGTTCTAATACGGAAATACGAAACAAGCGGGACGACAAGCCGACGGGAATACCGACCTTCGGGTTTTATGTATTCGATCTGCGTTGTACTTAGTGTTTCGTGCCTGTTTGAAATTTCGGATTTTGAGTTTTGGATTTCTTTGGGATTTCGGGTTTCGAATTTCGTGCTTCAGAAACTTCAGCTGACAAACATCCCCGCTATGGATGCCGTCATCCACGTCGCGATTGTGCCGCCAAGGAGCGCGCGGAGTCCAAGTTTTGCGATGTCGCTTCTCCGATTCTCAGCCAACGGACTGATGCCTCCAATCTGGATCGCGATCGAGGAGAAGTTAGCAAAACCGCAGAGGGCGTACGTCGCAATAACAATCGCTTTTTCTGAGAGCTGGTGAGCACTTACAACATCCGCCATTTGAGAATAGGCAACGAATTCGTTCAGTACCAGTTTGAGTCCCATCAGACTTCCGACGTTCAACGCATCGGCCCACGGCACACCAATCGCGAATGCGATGAACTGGAAGACGAGTCCGAAGAGAAGCTCAAGCGAGAGTGGTTTCCCGAAATGTGTCTGGCAATAAGCACCGATCCCCGTGGAATCGCCGATGAGTCCCAATAGAAAATTGAAGAGTGCAATGAAGGCGATGAAAGCGATGAGCATTCCACCGACGTTTAACGCCAGCTTGACACCATCCGATGCACCGGAGGCGGCAGCATCGATGACATTGGAATACGTGTTCTCAATCTTCAGTTTGACCGTGCCCATTGTCAGCGGCTCTTCCGTTTCCGGAAAGAGCATCTTCGCCACAACAATGGTCGCCGGAGCTGCCATGATCACAGCCGCAAGCAGATGACCGGCGAAGTAGATTTGAGAGGCATCGAGGGACAGGCCATACGATTTGGCGTACGCTACGCCCAGCAACGTATAGTAGGCGATCATCACACCGCCGGAGATGTGTGCCATACCGCTTGTCATGACCGTGTAAAGTTCAGATTGGGTCAACTTCGCGAGATAGGGTCTGATGACAAGCGGCGTCTCGGTTTGACCGATAAACGTAGCCGCTGCGACACAGAGAGATTCCGCACCGCTGGCTTTCATGAATTTCGATATGACCCAAGCCATACCCTGCACAACTCGCTGCATGATGCCGAGGTGATACAGGATCGCCATAAGCGAGGCAAAGAAGATAATTGTCGGCAACACCTGAAAAGCGAAGAAAAAGCCCAGGCTCCCCTTCTCTCCCGGTGATGTGGCAAGGGAGCCGAAAACGAACTGCGCTCCATTCAGGGCAAATGCGAAGAGACGAACAAACCCTTTGCTGATCGCATCGAATATCTCTCTCCCCATATCTGTCTTCAGCACGAAGAGAGCGAAAACAAATTGCATCCCCAAGCCGATCACGACGAGCCGCCAGCTGATGGCCCGCTTATTCGGCGAAAATGCGTATGCGATGCCTGTGACGATGATGAGACCGAGAAGCCCGCGTCCAACGGATGAAAAATCCATAATGCTCCTCTCGTAGAGGGTGTGCGGAGTGGCGTTCGGGAAGCGAAGCATAGTGCGGGCTTGTGGGGAACCGCATCGCTTCAGATGGCGGAAAAGGTATAAAGAATTCCACAAAAAGGGAAGTATTTCATTCAACGAACTGGGTCATCCACGTGTCTATCCTGCAAACGTTGCTTCATTGCTTGCATCCTTCAGTGAGTTGAGATACTTTTGTTTCATCAGAAGGAAATACGCACATGAATTCGACTCGCATACGGTTCCTCATTGTCTCTCTTCTCTCATTGCCGCTTTCAGTCTTGGTGGCAGGCCGGTCAACCGGCGACCTCAAGCCTGGGCGAAACGACATCGAGTTCGATCATCAGGGGCGAACGAGGACGGCGATCATCATGGTGCCGAAAAGCGCTGCGATTCCTCCTGAAGGATGGCCGCTGGTGATGATGCTCCACGGCGCTGGAGGATCGAGCAAGAACGTACTTGAAAGCACAGGGTGGGCAGAGCAGGGAGAAAAAGAGGGAATCGTCACGGTCTTTCCGAACGGAACGCCAAGAGATGAATCCAAACCCGAGAGTTTCTCACGTAATCCTCAAACCTGGAACTCCGGCGCGAAGTTGAGTCTCTCATCCGGAAATTCATCCGCCATCGCTAAGAACGTCGACGATGTCGGATTCCTCACACAACTTCTCGAACGTGTCCGTCGCCAACTCAAAATAGATCCAAAGAGGATTTTCGTTGCGGGGCATTCCAACGGGGCTCAGATGGCATACCGATTTGCGTCTGAGCGAAGCACGATGGTTGCCGCGGTCGGTGTGATGGCGGGCCATTCGTACGCGGAACAAAAAACGCTCGGTTCGCCAGTCTCTCTCATACAAATCGTCGGTGACCACGATCCGTTCACGCCTATGGCGGGGGGAAAAGCCGGCGTCCTGGGACTCACGATGACTGTTCCGCCGGCTCTCGACAGCCCGCGTCTCTGGGCCCAGAGCCTCGGCATTTCCGATGAAGCAAGGATTACGAGGAATGACGATACGTTAACAATTCGTTCCTGGGGACCTGTGACGGGCGGCGCTGAGGTCCGATCGATCGTGGTCAAAGGTCACGGTCACGCATATCTTTCGCGTCAAGACCGGTTTCATCCAGCACTGCTTTTCGGCCCCACAGTGAAATCCATCAATGCGACGGAGACGATGTGGGAGTTCTTCAAAGCCCACCCAAAAAGGTAGTTTTCTAGTCGATGGCAGGCGAGAACAATTTCAATGAAGATAGAACTACGTGGGAATTTTGGAGGGAATCCATAGCGAACGCGTAGCACGGGTCCGACGACTACATATAATGGGCTCTAATCCTTTTCCGATCTTCTTTTGCCTTGTCGGCCTTGAAGTAGATTTCGACCAACTCGATTCGGTTCTCAGCTTTAAAGTACGCATAGATGATTCTGATACCCGACTGGTTGCCTCTTCCTTTCAGCGCCCGGCAGGCGAATTTTCTCACTTTATAGAGTAGGGGATGCTCGATCCCCATATCCGATATTCGTACAATCCCGCCATAGTCGGTCCCTTCTTCGTGAAAAGGTATCAGGGCAGATTTGATGAAGACGTCCAAGTCCTCTTCAAGTGTCCTGAAGCGTTTCTTCAACGGCTTCATGTCCTTGTCAAACTCCGGAAGTCGAACAAGATCATGCGACATCTTCGGCGTACTCCCTCACCGAATAAGCTGGCGTCCGGTAAAATACGGCCTCATACTCAATGAAGTCACCATCTTTTGCCGTTTTCCAGGGTACATCATCGTGTGAATATCGGCTGATCTGCGTTGCGTTCATGTCCGAAAGGCTGTTGAGCACATCATCGATGACTTCCAATTCACGCGCCTTGATGTTTCCAAGGTCAGGTTTCCTAAGAGGTAGGTATTTCGCTTGTGGATATTGGAAGTACTTGCTCTTCACTTTCTCTATTTCGCCATCTTCGGCCATGCGATCAACGACCTTTTGAAATTCAACGGGCGTCGGACCAAAATGATTCTTGATGTACTGGGCGCCGATTAGTTGTTCTTCAAATTTCTCATAGTAGTTGAAGTCGATGAAATAGAGAAGCTTGTAGATCACCGTTTCCCCGATATTCGCCTTCGATCCTATCTTGTCCAAGACGTAAAGCAGCACCTCTCTGAATTTGTCAAGGTTCTTCTGCGGCACGTTGATTCGAATTTCTTGTTTTCTTTTCATCCGTGCCTTGGCTTTGATTGGCAACAGCACCGTTGGCTCCTTGTTAAGATCCAGCAGCGAGTCAGCCGTCACACTGAATGTCTGAGAGAGCGTAACAAGTTCATGCGCTGTCACCCCCCTTGAGCCATTCTCAATCTGTGAGACTGCTGGACGCGGCGCGCCCAGCAACTCAGCAAGTCGCTGTTGACTCATTCCAGCTTGTGCTCTCAGTAGTTTGATCTTTTTGCCAAGACGTGCTGGTGACAAGACCATGGTAGCCCCTCCTTTGGTTGGGTTACAAGATAGCACTTGTATGATATTATGTCAAGCATTCGTAAGAAATACTTACAAAATATCGTTTGGCGATTTTTGCCAATCCCGCGTTCAATAGCATAAGTGGATTCTGTCACACAGAAATTCGTATATTTCAGCAAACAATTAATGAGGCTCAAACACCCGCTTACATTCTAACCACATACATACTCATATAGCGTAGCTTCGGCTGCTGTCTTGTCTTAAAAACCTGAGAATTTTTTCTGCACGCAAGATGGAGTCAGCTGCGCCCGAAAGGGCGCGGACTGATGTTTCCTTTGCGTGCGGGTACTCTCAGGTACCTTAAGACAGAGGAGCGTTGGTTTCGCGCCTCTGTTTTGTAGGAACCTGCCATTACCCGCTGCGATGAAAATAGCCGATCTTGAGGGACGACGCGCATCGTCCTTCAACAGCACACCGAAGCTCCGATCCCAACGGAGCTTTTATGCCCACACTGCAATTCAAAGGCCGCAATGTAATCTGGAATCATCACCTTTCTGTGCCATACCATACGTTGGATGATGTAAGAACCCTCGACGTAAACGCGAAGCGAGCCGACGGAAATCTACTCATCGAAGGAGACAATCTTGCGGCGCTGAAGGCTCTGTTGCCACTCTATTCAGGAAAGATCGATTGCATATACATCGATCCGCCATACAACACAGGAAACGAGGGTTGGGTTTATAACGACAAGGTCAACAGTCCCGTAATACAAGACTGGCTAGGGAAGGTCGTCGCGAAGGACGACCTAACAAGGCACGATAAATGGCTTTGCACCATGGTGCCCCGCTTGACACTTCTCAGAGAGCTTTTGTCAGATGACGGTTCACTATTTGTAAGCATCGATGATGTTGAAGTCTTCCATCTCAGGTGTCTGTTGAATGAGATCTTTGGTGAACAGAATTTCGTAGCCGAGATCGTTGTTCACGCGAATCCAAAGGGCCGAGTCCTAGATCGCCATTTTTCGAAATCACACGAGTACATCTTAGCCTACACAAAAGATTACCTGAAAGCGGACTTGACAATCGAGAAAACAGACGAAGAGATCGCGTCACAATATACCGAAGAGGATGACAATGGGAAGTTTCGAGCTCTGGAACTCAGAAACACGCACCGTGAATTTGGCAAGCACAACCGCCCGAATCTCTCGTACCCATTCTACGTTTCCGTGGACTTGAAGAAGATCTCATTGTCCTCCTTTAGAGGCTCGACCAAAGTGCTCCCTGATTGGGAGGACGGATACAAGGGGTGTTGGACCTGGGGAAAGGATAAGGTCGATGCAGAAATGAAGAAACTTATTGCAAGATGCGTCGGTGAAAAAACAAAGATTTTTCGAAAAGCTTATTCGGACGACGAGAACGATGAGAGAGTGAGGAAGAAACTCAAAACCATCTGGTACGACAATGAGTTCAATACTGAAAAAGGACAAAGAGAGGTCGACAGCCTCTTAGGTGGGCGACTTTTCCAATCACCCAAGCCCATCGAGCTGGTGAAAACGTGCATCAAGGTGTCGTCAAGTAGCGAATCCATTGTTCTGGATTCGTTCGCCGGCTCCGGCACAACGGCACATGCCGTTCTTGATCTTAACAAAGAAGATGGCGGAAACCGTAAATTCATCTTGGTGCAGATGACGGAGGCAACTCCAGAAGAGCCGGAGAAAAACATCTGCAAGAATATTACGCGAGAGAGAATCAAACGAGCAATCGCGGAACTCAGCCTTGACGTTGGTTTCAAGTATTTGCGGGTCGGCACTCCTCTTGATCCAGAGAGCTTACTCTCCGGCAACCTACCCACCTTTGCTCAATTTGCAGAATACGTTTTTCACCTTTGCACAGGTGAGATCATTCTTGAGAGGCGCAAAATCTCAGAAGACGACTATTTCGTAGGATATCATGGTAGTCTAGCCGTTTACCTCATCTACAGGAGCGATGTCGAAGAGCTTGGCCGGCTTGCTTTGAATCTCCAATTAGCTGAGAAATTTCGGAAGAGTAACCCAAACAAACGGTTGGTGGTATACGCCCCGGCCTGTTTCCTCAGCGAAGAGGATCTTGAAGAGCTGCAAATCGATTTCGTGGGCATCCCGTACAGCCTCTTTCAGCGCAACAAATAGGCAAACCGAATGTATCTCAAGAATTACCAAATCAAAGTTATCAAAGCGCTGAAAGCATTCTATTACAAAGCGCATGCGACAAGAGGCGAGATCGAAAAAGCTGCAATCGCTCTTCCGCAACACCTGCGTCACTCACTGAACTGGGTATCAGAAACCTTCAATCAGCTCGGATACACGTTTGTTGACTTGCCGATGACTGGTTTGGGCTTCTTCTATCCTCGCGTCGTGATCAAGGTGCCGACTGGCGGGGGAAAGACACTCCTCGCTGTCGAAGCGATCCGGGAATACCAAAATCTTTTCGTCCAACGAAAGACGGGCCTGGTCGTGTGGGTAGTCCCGAGCGAAACTATCTATTCTCAAACACTGAAGAAATTGCGCGACAAAGGTAACTATCTTCGCCAGTTGTTGGATCAAGCCAGCGCCGGCAACACACTCATCGTCGAAAAAGGACAACGAATATCGAGAAACGACATCGAACAAAACCTCGTCATACTGTTTGTCATGATTCAATCAGTGAGCCGGCTCAACGGCAAGGAGGCGCTCAAGGTCTTTCAGGACAGCGGTGGATACGAAGATTTCTTCCCTCTCGATCATCGCTATGATTTACATAAACAACTGATTGAAAAGGTGCCAAACCTTGACATCATCGCTGGCACTGACTCGGCCATGCCACAGATTCGGACAAGTCTGGGGAATGCAATTCGCCTCACGAATCCTCTCATCATCATTGATGAAATCCACAAGGTCTTCTCGGACACACAGCAGAATACGATAGACAATCTTAATCCGTCGATGGTTCTCGGATTTTCAGCCACGCCCCGGGAGGATATGAACATTCTCGTCTCTATCTCGGGCCTGGAGCTGAAGAAAGAGGACATGATTAAGCTCGACATGCACATCTTTCCACCCACTGACAAACGAGGCGACGGATGGCAAAGGATGCTTCAGGAGATCAAGGATCACCGCGATAGATTGGAAAAGAAGGCAAAAACACTTCTAAAGAACAGAGGTTTGTATATTCGTCCAATCGCTCTTGTGCAAGTCGAAGCCACTGGGAAAGATCAACGCGGCAAAGGAAGAGTGCACAGTCTGGATGCTAAGGAGGAACTGATAAGGCAAGGGATCTCCGCCGACGAAATCGCCATTAAAACGAGTTCGCAAAACGATATCGAAGATGTGGACCTTTTCTCCCAGCACTGCACAATCCGTTACATCATTACCAAAGAAGCCTTGAAAGAGGGTTGGGATTGCAGTTATGCCTACATCCTCGGAGTGATCCCAAATGTGAGCTCGAACACGAGCATTACACAACTCATCGGACGCATACTCAGACAGCCGTACGCAGCCAAAACCAAAATCCCGGAACTGGATGAGAGTTATGTCTATTACGCGAAGGGGCAATCGGGCGACTTGATCAAGCAAGTGGATGCAGGGTTTAAGAGCGAAGGCCTCGAAGACCTTATCAGCAAAGTGAAGCCACACAAATCGGCAGATGACCTTCAGAAGAAAAACGTGCGAATCAAAAAGGAGTTCCAGAATAGATATAGGAATTCGTTTTACCTTCCCGTTTGGCTGATCGTCGAGGACAAGACAAGAAGGCGAAAGTTTAGTTACGACATTGACATAAAATCTCACCTTGAATTCAACGGGCTGGCGCTCTCAAAAACCGACATCGACCGCATAGAAGAATCGCTTAGCGAGCAGACAAAAGAACGGAAAGCGTTCGCAGTCACCCTCGATGAACAGAGTCATACGAAAGTCGATCAGGTAACGGAAGAGGTTCATCTTGGTGATCAAGTGAGCCTTAACTATATGACCCGCAGATTCGCTGATGTCATTGAGAATCCCTTCCTGGCTCGGAAGAAAGCTGTTGAATACATGATGACCCTTGAGAAGAGATTGAGCCCTGAGAAGCTCGATGTGCATTTTGGTTTCATTGTCGCCCAGCTCATGGACTTTCTTAATCGCCACCGAGTACACCAAGAGGAAGTCGTATTCAGAAATCAGTTGGCGTCTGGAAAGCTCGTATTGACAGTCTCGGATGACGAGAGATTCGGATATTCCATTCCAAAGCAAGATACTATCTCGATTGATCGCTCTCCAAATCCATACTCGAAAAACCTTTATGACGATCTGGAGGTTTCATCTCTAAATTCGTTGGAAACAAAGGTGGCCCACCTTCTCGACAATCAGGAGAAGTTGATCTGGTGGTTCCGAAACAATGTAAGCCGTGGATACTACGCAATTCAAGGATGGAGAAAGGAAAAGATCCATCCGGATTTCGTCGCCGCAAAAAGGAAGACTGACGGATCGCTAGAGCTGGTCTACGTACTTGAAAGCAAGGGGGAACATCTGCTCGGTAATGACGACACAGAATATAAGAACAGCGTGCTGACGCAAATGACTCAGACGCCAATCACACCCTACCAGATGGAACTCGAGTTCGGAAAGGTGAACGATAAAATTGGTTTCTATTTGGTGCCACAAGGAGAGGAAGATCGAACGATTGGAACTTTGTTTTCTGATTCAAGCTTGAATGCGTCGCGAATTCCACCGAGCAAAGCTAAACGGAAAAGGAAGTAGAACAACACAAGCGGCACAAAAAAAAGCCCCATCGACAAAAGGCGGGGCTTAATACTTTGGAACAAGGATCCGCCTATTTGAACTTCTCGGCCAGCTCCTCAAGGAATTGTTTTACCTCAAGCATATCAGTCCGGATTTCTTCGTCCGTCACTTTCTTCTTCTGAGGCACGTTCAGGAGTTCCAGCTGCTCGACTGATTCGGCTTCCGGAACATATTCTTCAAGAACTCGCTTTGCGCCCTCGATGGTGTACCGTTCGTCCCTCAACAGCTTCTTGATGTAGATGATCAACTTGATGTCTTTATTGGTGTAGATCCTGTTTCCGGCACGGTTCTTCGCTGGTTTCAGCTGAGGGAATTCGGACTCCCAATACCGCAACACATATTGCTCCAAGCCCGTGATGGTGCTGACCTCACTGATGGAATAATAGAGTTTCTTGATTCCGATGTGTTTCATAGGACACTCACCATTCCGTTGACAGTAATGAGAGCTCTTTTACAAAAGTAGACAAAATCGAGCTGACTTGCAATCGACTTCCCCACCGCGCTCGGATGCCCTTTGCTTCACTCGTTTTTCTCAATGACTGCAAATGCCACAACGGTGTTTTCTGAGTGCGATAGCGAAATGTGGACACGGCACTTCACCAATTGTTCGGAAACAAAGTCGTGAAGAATGACCTTCGGGGCTCCTGACGGGTTGTTGATCACCTCGACGTCGCGCCATCGGAACTTCCCGCTCCACCCGGTCTGCATCGCTTTGCTGACGGCTTCCTTCGCCGCAAATCTTGCAGCGTAGTGTTCATGCGAATTCATCTTTGACGCGCAGTAGGCGATTTCCGATTCGGTGAAGAGTTTCTTGATGAGCGAGGGCCCGCGCGCATCAAGCACCACCTTCATGCGCTTCACATCAACCACATCCACACCAATGCCGATAATTGCACCCATGGATCTATGACCTCACATTCAGTTGCTTCACAATGTCAATGACTTGACTGATGTCATCGACTTCATAGTCCGCGTGGGATATCACGGTACCAAACGTGTCACCGTAGCGTGCGAAGATCGTTTGCATTCCCACCTGAGCCGCCCCCACGACATCCCGCTCAGCCCAATCGCCGATCATCAGCGCCTCCTCAGCACGCACGCCCAGACGTTTGAGCGCTTCCTCGAATGGCTCGCGGTTCGGCTTGCGCATGCGAGTGTCGTCAAACGTCACGACGACATCGAAAATGTGATGCAGGTTCAGGTAGCAGAGCCTCAACCAGGCTTCACGGCCCGGGGCGTCCGAGACGACCGCCAGCTTGAGATTCATTTTCATCAGTTCCATCAGCGTGAGGTAGACATGCGGGTACGGAACCAGCGCCGCCTCCCGTGCGCGACGGTACGCGATAATGCCTGATGCCAGAATCTTGTAGTCGACCTTGCTGAACTCGTCAAACAGTAACTGATCGAAGACGCTTTGAAACTCAATTCCCCGCTCCGCATAAATCGCATCGATCCTCTTGCGAATTTCTTCTTGGCTCAGCATAAGGCCGGCGTCGCGCATGGCATGAATTGCAGCGTCGATCGCCTGGTTCTTCATCGCCATGAAGTCCACCAGCGTATTATCCAAATCGAACACAACCGCTTTGATCATCTCAGAGACCGGACGAAGTTCACGTGCTTGGTTCCACAAGGAATTTCACAGCCAGTTCATAACCCATATCCCCGAAGCCCGCGACAACCCCTTTGCACACGGGGGTGATGACAGAGTGCCGACGGAATTCTTCCCGCGCGTGTATGTTCGAGATATGAACCTCGACAACGGGCGTCTTCAACGCGGCGATGGCATCGCGGATGGCATAAGAATAGTGCGAGTAGGCTCCGGGATTGATGACCACTCCATCGAACGATCCGTCGATCACTTTCTGGAGCTGGTCGATCAACGCTCCTTCGTGATTCGACTGAAAGAACTCGAACTGGACATTCGGGAACCTCTTTTTGAGTCTGCTTTCGATGTCGGTGAGGGTCGTCGTGCCGTAGATTGCAGGCTCGCGCTTCCCCAGGAGGTTCAGATTTGGACCGTTGATGATGAGGATTTTCATTGATACTCCATTGTGCTCAGGCTGGAACCCAAAACAAAACTAAACGACCTTGACGACGACGATCGTCATGTCATCGTGCTGTGCCGCCTTTCCGACAAACTGCTTCATCTCAGCGAAGATGCCATCCATGACCTCGGCAGCAGAGCCGTGAGCATGTTTTTGCACCGTCTGGCAGAGTCGCTCTTCTCCGAACTCTTCCAGCGTCTTGTTCATCGCCTCGGGGAAGCCATCAGTATAGAATACGAAAAGGTCTCCGGATTGGAAAGGGATTGCAACCTCCTGTATCGACTTCGCAAATGTATCCCCGGCGTCGAGTCCGAGTGCCAATCCCATCGGATTGACCACTTGGACCTGATCTGCCTTTGTTTTTCGCATGATCACCGGGTTGTGACCTGCCCGGGCAATCGTGAGGACATGGTCAGCCGTGTCGAAGATTCCATAGACCATACTGATGAAAACACCGCGATCTACGTTCTCATAGAAGAGTTTGTTGACCCGTGTCAAAACAGCAGAGGGGGAAGCAGAAACTTCGGCCAAGGCACGAACGAAGCCTTTTGTCAGAGTCATGAAAAACGCCGCTTGCGTTCCTTTTCCGGAGACATCTCCCACTACAACGCCCAACCTCTTGTTTCCCGCATCGATGAAGTCGTAATAGTCTCCTCCCACTTCGAGCGCAGGTGCACAGCGCGATGCAATGTCCAGCTCAACGACCTTTGGATTCGCTTTCGGCAGAAAGCTCATCTGCACACTTCGGGCGATCTCCAGTTCCTGCTGCAGGCGCTGACGTTCCGTGATGTGCTTGGCAAATGCCGGCACAATTTCATCAAAGTCGGTGATCTCGCGCTTCCTCATCTGGCTCGCCAGTCCGGCAACGACGATCGCTCCGAGAACACCGATCACGATCCAACCAGAGAGCGTGTAAGCGGAGTTGCCCACGACAAGGAGACCTGCTGTTTCTTCCAGCACTCTGAATGCATAGAGTGACATGAAAGCCGTGAGAGCATCATATCGATAGAAACTCCACACCGTGATAACGCCGAAAAGGAAGAGGTCCAGATACCCAAGCCAGGCCGGCAGGAGACTACCGATTGATGAGAATGCCGTCACAAGGGACCCCAGCACAATCAGGAGGATGGGTGAAGAGACACGCCCTCGAATGAATGATACCGCAAACATGATGACGATAGACATTTTGAAGGCAACCGAAGTCACTCCGTGCCCCAGGACGTAGAGCCATGACAACCCAGCCCCAAAAGTTTCAATGGTCGAGTTGCCCGAAGAGGAGGCCGAGACATGCATCACGTTGTTTGCGATGAACGGACAGAGAAGATAGACAGCGAGACTTCCAGCCCCAAGCGCGATTCCACGGACGACACTCCCTCCGACTCTGGAGTGGAAGCCGTGCCCTTTGAAGAGAAGGTCGAAGGTGATGAGTTTTTCCTTCCACACTTCACGCACCGTCGATTCGCTCACAGCCCACACGGGGATCAGGGCCCCGCCAATGAACAACGGACCCAGTATGAGCCCCAACAACTTCTCCCATCCTAGCTCCGACTGCATCGTAAGATAGATCTCGATCCCCTGGACGATGGCGACGACCACACCGACAATGATCGCGAGTCGAAACCCAAGCTCGAACGCCCGAAATCGTCTGAACGCGACAACGATCATCGCAATGATCGCCAGACTATAGAAGATCGGTAACACAAGACGCCAGACCAGGTCGACCTCTGACTTCTTGAACTCATCTGGAATGTCTGCATCCGCTTTGAAGACTGTCACCTGATTGCCAGCTACCGAGACGGTAACGTGCACTGCATTATCCATCACCGGCATTTTCGTGTTCCAAATGAATTCGTAGTCCACCCTCTTCTTTTGCTCGATGCGTTTTTCCGAGGAAGGCTGCACTGTATCTGAGAGCATTGTGGCAGCATCTGCATATCGATGCAGAAATGTTCCTGCGATTGCTCGCGCTTCGGCCTGGGAGAGATTTGGGAGAGGAATGCTATCTGCGATCTTATGCTCGAGTTCCATGAGCTGACCGGCTGTTCCAAGCTGCATGAACACTTCGCCCCTGATGATATCGGCAACTTTTTGTGCCACCTTCGAATCATTCCCCTCACTGCTAGCCGAGAACATGATTCCAGTAGCCTTCCCCCATCGAACGTCCCAGTGATACACAGGGATCTTATCTCGTGTCAATTCGTTGGCCTTTTCGATACCAAATTTCTCTTCCACCTGACGGAAAAGGGATTCATCGTATCGAAATTGGGAGTGGGGTGTCATACCACTCACATCGATACCCATGTTCGAAAGCAACTCGCGACTGCGCTGTTCGATTGCTTGGGCGTCCATCGGAAGTCGAATGCCGCCGTACGGATGGGCCGACGGGAACAACTGAACGATGACCACCGCGGCAACGACGAGGACGAGGAGAAATGGGAGGAGATTCTTGATTTTTTCCATGGGTGCTCTCTTCTAAGGGCAGTGGACCGGCGAGTTTCCTTCAGCCTCATTGAGGGCAGAAGCGGTTCTAGAGGAAACTCAGAATGGCGACAATACCAAAGACCACAATAAGAATACCGGAGATCTTGTTAATCAATCCTAATCCCGAGGCATCGATCTTTTCGCGGAACAATGTAACACCATAGCTCAGCAAGAAGAACCAGAGCGAAGATCCGAGAAACACCCCGGCAATGAGAGTAGCCGCTGAACCCACGCTCAGTTCACTATTTCTGAGTCCAAATCCCGCGAACACCCCAAGAAAAGCGATGATCGTCAAAGGATTTGTCAGCGTGAGAAGAAACGTAGAAACATAGGATGCGACGAACCCTTTGCCATTTGCCGGTTGTGAGCCATCGGCAGGTTTTGCCAGAAAGGTCTTCACGCCAAGATAACACAGGAATGCACCTCCAACCAGCCGCAACCACATCTGTTGTGTGACAAGAGTGTCAGAGATGACGGTCAGACCAAACGCAGCGACGAAACCGTAGAGTGCATCTGCCGTGGCCGCTCCAACGCCCACAACCATTCCTGAGAGGTGTCCCTCCGCAAACGTCTTCCGAATACAGAGAATACCAATCGGTCCGATCGGCAATGCCAGAGCGAATCCAATGGCGACACCCTTAAGGAGGAGCGAAGTACCCACAGGCAGCTCGTTACCAGTCTAGGAACGTGATTGAAGGGAGTTTTGAGAAGGCATCAGCAATCGATTTGGGGAATCTCGACAAATGCCCTTCATATTTTTTTCGGATACGATCAAGATGGGGAAGCACTGGCCTGCAGCGGCACTATGAACGCACCAACCGCGCCAACTCCTCTTCGATGAAATCGCGGATTGCCGGCTTGAGATACCGGTCTTCGATGCCGATTTCAGCGAGTCCCTGGGCAAGAACGGAAGCTCTCTTGGACAGAGCGAGCTTCTTGTTGACGACGATCAATCTCTCAGTTTTCAGGACGCAAAAGCCCCCTTCGAAATCACCTTTTTCGTAGCGAAGAGCGATTCCGCTGTTCGACGCCAACGATTCCAGCTCCTTGAGTATTTGTTCCTGAGTCATAGTAGTCTGACGAATTCTCCACGCAGGGGTTGACCAACGGTACTACGAAAACATAGGTGATTTTGGCCTGAGTTTCAAGTGGATGTTCCTCCCCGAAGGTGGCGCACTGTACGTCTCCACCATACTTCGAGCATGTCACCCGTCCACAGCGTGAACCACGCAACCAATGCACCCGCAATCAGGTCAACGACATAGTGATAACGAAGATAGACCGTCGCAACGATGAGCAGGCTTCCGAGGGCGAGCAACAGCCATCGGGCTTTGGTTTTGTACCTGAACCCAAGCGCCATCACGATAATCGTCAACTGCGTATGTCCACTTGGGAAGACGTCGCGTTGTACCAGATTGATGGCGTCGATATGTGACGGAGGGATCGATTCTCCTGCATCAATGATGCTTCGCAGGAAAGACGTCAGCCACAATCCCGGAAGATCTGTCTCGAGAGAAGAGAAGGCGTGAAGTGTAAATCGCGGCCCCACGCCGGGTAAAGCGAAATATCCGAGGTACGACAAATAGAACCCGTAGACGATCATGAACGCGGCTTTGTCGAAATCTTGAATTGCATATCGACGATACAGCTCCAGACCGAGGATAATAAAGAGGATGTAGTAGGAGAAATATGCAATCTGCAGAACCTCCGTCAGCAGAGGATGCGTGAACTGGCCGATCCACTGAGTTGGGTTCACTCCGAACATCCATCGATCGATAGAGATCAGAAGTTGATCATAGTCCGTCGGATGAATCGGATGGACCATCCGATAGATCTCTTTGAAGATAAGGATGATGATCAAATAGCAGTACCATCGGTGGAGACCGATCAGCAGCCGGGTCTTTTTTTCCTCTGCTCCGCGGGCGAGGAAGACCACCGCGAGGATGATCGCGAAATTGATGATGACAAGAACGAACCACTCTTGCAAGCGGGCGTGAAAGACCAGATTCAGTGCAGTGAGAAAGAGGAGGAACACGATGGAGACAAGATCCGCAGGCGAAAGATAGGAGATGAGAGTACGGGCTTTCATTCGGCACACGGCGTCATTGCTCTGATTAGGTCTTGCGACAAGGGAGTCCAATCCATCAACGTTTCTTCCTCATTCTGGCCTTTCCGGCATCGAAAGCCCCTTTTCCAATCTCGCCCCGATACGGAGTAAGAAGTTCCGTCAAGTTCAGGAACTCATCCAGCGTAAGTTCCTCAGGCCTCTTTGTCAGGTCAAAGGGGACGGTATCCAGGTGCGCAGAGTCGAAACCCATGTACCGGAGTCCGTTTCGCAATGTCTTCCGCCTCTTCCCAAACGTGGAGCGCACAACCGCAGTCAGCAATTCCCGGTCACACTTCTGAAGGTTCTCCCTGAACCGCAGCCGGACGACGGCGGAATCGACCTCGGGTCTGGGGAAAAACGAATTCCTCGACACCTTGAAGAGAAATTCCGGCTCCGTGTAGTACGCCAGCAAGACAGAGAGAATTCCGTAGTCCTTGGTTTCTGTCTGCGCCACGAACCGTCGCGCAACCTCGAGCTGCACCATCAGCGTCGCGTCTTCGACGATCTCATGGTGGTCAAACATCCAGAAAAGGATCTCGCTGGTAATGTTGTACGGTATGTTCCCAACCACCCGCAGGCGTCGACTCTCCTTGCGGAACATTGTGCTGAGGGACACCGTCAGAACATCAGTATGAACAACTTCGATGCTCTCTGCAAATGTATCCTGAAGGAGTCGGACCGCGCGCTCGTCAACCTCAATCGCAACAAGCCTGGAGCATTTCGCTGCAAGATACTTTGTGAGCGCCCCCTGCCCCGGGCCGATTTCTACGACGACATCATCAGGACGGAGGTTTAGGCTGTCGATGATGTTGCGCGCGACGTTCTCGTCGCGAAGAAAATTTTGCCCGAGGGATTTTTTGGGTGGCAGCATGCTCGCAGAGACCGGGTCAATATACAGAACGAGCAGGCTATTTTCAATGAAACAGAGCGGCCGTTGCATTTCGGACTATTTTGCGTTACTTTGCTTCACGTTTTTCGACAAAAACTATGGCACAGACGACAAAACCGAACCCAAAAATTGTGGCAAAAGCCGCCCGATCTACTCCGAATGTTTCGATTGTGGTCCCTCTTCTCAATGAGGACGAGTCCCTCGGCGAGCTTTACACGCAGATCCTCGCTGCCATGAAACCCCTTGCGAAGCCATTCGAAGTAATTTTCGTGGATGATGGCAGCACGGACAAATCCTTCTCCGTTCTTCAGGAAATGCATGCCAAGGACCCTCGTGTGAAGGTTGTTCAATTCCGGCGAAATTTCGGAAAATCAGCCGCACTCTCAGTCGGTTTCCACGAAGCACAGGGCGAATTTGTTGTGACGATGGATGCCGATTTGCAGGACGATCCCGCAGAAATCCCGGGATTGATCGAAATGCTGAATCAAGGCTACGATCTTGTGTCAGGTTGGAAGAAGAGACGGCGCGATCCTCTCTCGAAGACAATTCCCTCGAGGCTGGCGAACTCCGTCACTGCGATGATGACCGGCATTCCAATTCACGACATGAATTGCGGTCTGAAGGCATACCGGCGGGAGGTCGTGAAGGGGGTCAATGTCTACGGCGAGTTACACCGCTATATCCCGGCTCTGGCTCACTGGGCTGGCTTCCGGGTTGGCGAGAAAGTTGTGAACCACAGACCCCGCCAGTACGGACACACAAAGTTTGGCATCGGCCGGTTCTCACGCGGCTTTCTTGATCTCCTGACTGTGTTGTTCACCACCCGTTACATCCGGCGGCCACTGCATCTCTTCGGCGTGTGGGGAATCATTTCGTTCCTCATCGGCATCATGATCGACGGCTACCTTTCGATTGAATGGCTCCTGGGAATGACGTCCCTCAGCAATCGCCCGCTGTTCCTTCTTGGTATCCTGTTCATCATCATCGGCGTGCAGTTTGTTTCGTTCGGACTGCTCGGAGAAATGATCAACCGCCAGCAGCGGGATGAAACGACCTACTCCATTCGAGAGATCCTCAGGTAAAGGAGCCGGGCACCGACGTGATTCTATTGAAGACTGACTGCCGTTCTTTTCGTGGCGACGTTCCCTGCAAACCTCATAAGCGTTTCGGCGTCCACTGCGTTGACGAATCCGGAAAGGTTTGTCCGCACTACGATCCTGTCACTTCGAATATCCTGATTATCAAACTCGGGGCCATCGGCGATGTTATCCGCACAACCCCGCTTTTGCATACGCTCAAAGCGACAAACCCGTCAGCAAAGATCTGGTGGCTTACTCTGACGCCGGAGATTCTCCCATCGACGGTCGATGAGCCGCTTGAATTCTCGCTCAAGAATATTGTCGCTCTCCGCTCCCTGCACTTTGACGTTTTGTACAATCTCGACAAGGATCGCGAAGCGTGCGCTCTTGCGGAGCAGATCTCTGCATCGACCAAGAAAGGATTCCGGCTGCAGAATGGAATCGTTTCCGCAGCCGATGCCGCCGCTGAAGGAAAGTATTTCACAGGAATCTTCGACGACCTGAGCCAGGCAAACACCAAGAGCTATCCTCAGGAGATTTTCGAGATCTGCGGCTTTGCCTTTTCCGGCGAGAAGTACATCCTTGATCGTCCGAAGGAAACCATACCCTGGAAGATCAACAAGCGAAAAAAGGTGGTAGGACTGAATACCGGTTGCGGAGGCCGATGGACTTCCAGGCTGTGGGCCGATCAACACTGGATCACGCTTGCACGGACGTTGAAGAAAAAAGGGTATGAGGTTATCCTCCTTGGCGGCGAGCAGGAAGATACAAAGAACAAGAAACTGGCACGAGCGTCAAAAGCCAAGTACCTCGGCCATTTTCCACTTCCGCAGTTTATCGATCTCGTCGACCAGTGCGACCTTGTCGTCACTGGTGTGACGATGGCAATGCACATCACGATCGGTCTCGGCAAGAAAATCGTTCTCTTCAACAATATCTTCAACAAGAACGAGTTTGAACTATATAACCTCGGAACGATCCTTGAGCCCGAGAAGCCGTGCCGCTGTTACTATCAACCAACCTGCACAAACGCCGAGTACCGTTGCATGCAGCATCTCCCCGTCAAGCGTGTGGTTCAGGCGTGTGAACAGCTTCTCCGATCGTAAACAGCTCAGACTGACGACTGGAGTGGATCGTTGACAACTTGTCCTCTTTGCAATCAGACCGATTGCCGTGATTTCCCGATCTTCTACAAGTTTCACCAAAAGCGATTCCAGGCGAAACAGTGTGCACACTGTTCCTTTGTCTTTCTTGACCCTCGTCTGACGCCCGAAGAACTGAAGCTTCTCTACAGCGACGAGTACTTTCTCCACGACGGAACGGATTTCGGAGCTCATTCCCCCTCCGACTACGAGTCGGCGGCGATCAAAGGCTCTGTGAAGTTCCCTGAGATTCTGGGATGGATCCAGAGGTACAAACCGTCCGGGGAGTTCTTTGAGATCGGTTGCGGGATGGGATACTTCCTGGAGTTCGCGAGAAAGAATGGGTACACCGTCAGCGGCATCGAATATGCCGAACTCGGCGTGAAGACATGCCAGACCAAGTTTGGGCTCGATGTCCAACGCGGCTCCTTTGAGGAACTCCCTCTTCAACCCGAACGGTACGATGTCCTGTTCATGGGTGATGTGCTCGAA
>JAPLFP010000220.1 GCA_026390585.1 Ignavibacteriales bacterium
GCTTAAATTACCCGTAGCCCTCGTGCGCTCAGATAGACGACTTCACAACAAAAAAACAAACGAGCTAAGAAAGACCCCAGCCCCGCACGACCGAGGTCCGGACAGCTCAGTGTCGAACACGTGAGACCCTCAATGCCAAGCAAACACGCACATACACCGCGTCATCGGTGGACTGTTTTCTCTTGACATTGTTTTCAATAGACGCCTTTGCGTGACATTTTTGAGATGGCTTCTAGCAGCGGCGATTGATATCAGAAGGGATGTTCGAACGACAGATACGCAAAGACGTTCAGATTTCTGGTTGTTGAAGTGAAGGAGATTGGAATCGCGAGCCCCGGAACAATCTGCAGCTTTCCAAGATTGATGGCAATGCGAAAGCCCGGACTGACGGTCGTTGCGGACGAGAACTCCACGGCGCCGGATTCACCTATAGAAGAGCTATAGCTGCAAAGAAGTTCGAGCATGAAATTAACATTCTCGGAGACGAGATAGATCCCGCTTGCTCCCATAGAATACGTTGGAAGAGTTCTTCGAACGGAGTTGCCAGCACTGGTGAGACCCTCCACATTTGGAAGGATCGTCGCTCCAACATTGACATGAGAGACGAACTCATTCGTCCAGCGTTTGCTTGCGGGGAGACTGAGCTGAACACCGACAACGCCGCTCCCAAGCCCTTCTGTCGATTTCCCCGTTGGGAGAATGATGGAAAGTCGTGGCGCTATCCAGCACCAGTCTTTTTCACCCCACAGTTGGTACCGATAGTTTACCAAGGCATCTCCAAGGCCGCTGAACCGTCCATTGAGACTCTGATAGGCGATGGTGTAGCTGATTTGATGAGTCTGTCCTCCCATTGGCCATTCCTGCGTAAACGTATACATCATGTCCTTTGGGTCAGCAAGGTAGTATCCATTGAAGATATGCTGGACGACTCGATCTTCCTGGTTGTACGCCTCCTCGATCAAGAATGAATTATCCTCTATGGCTTCGGTGAACTCCTGCGCACATAGCCGTGGTACGAAGCTCGTCAACAAGAGAATGAGTGAAAGCCAGCGATTCAAGAGACGGTCCTTTATGATATTCCAACGGTACGACAAAATCCTTTTCGTTGCCAACACCTCCGGGGAGACATCCCCTCACCCCATCCTTCGGCGATCATCTCCGTCTTCGTCCGGAATGTTCAAAAGAGGCCAATACAAAGCTACGATTCGCCCACTTGGGTTACATTTCGTCAAAGAATGCACGGTTTTTCGAAGGCTCAAACATTGTCGCGATTTGACTGCATTTACACTGCGCTTTGAGGAAGTCATCGGGCTTGATAGTTCGAGGGGAATTCGGTAATGTTACGGTGATTATTCTTGTTTCGGATTCAGATCGCGAACCGACCAGGAGTGGAGATGAGTGCGGGCCGTGCGATTTCTGAGAACGTTTTCACCAAGGTCTATTCCATCCCCACACTTCCGATACTCTATCAAGTCAATCTGTAGAACAAGCGACAGATCCCAACGAAGAGCACGACGAAGACATGAATACTGGTCAGACAATCCTCAGCCTCGGTGCCGTGATCCTTTGGAGCGTCACTGTCCTTCTGACAAATCGTGCCTCCCTCCAGCATGGCACGATTATCAATCAAACTCAGATTGATATCTATGCGGTGTCGCTCGCGCAGGCCAAGATCGAAGAGGCTTCCGGCAAGTCGTTCGATAAGTACAGCGCGACGGATACTATGGGCAATGGCAACCCCATCACGAGTCTGAGTCAATTGGCGGATCCATCGCTGCTTGGCAAGGAGGCGGGTGAAGTCTATCCCGATTTCAACGACTTTGATGATTACAACTACTTCACCGGCAGCAACCCCTTCAAGGTGTACGTGCCGGGCGTCGACACATTCCGCATTCAAACGACCGTGTGCTATGTCGATACGTCCGACCCCGGAGGCAAAGCGAGTGTTCGCACGTGGCACAAGAAAATGGTGGTGAAGGTCTGGTCCACGATTTCACCCTGGTCGGCGGACACACCCCAACCGGACACTGTCGTCATGACATACATTTACAGCTACTGGTGGTTCAGATAGATCTATGGGCACGAGCACAATCATCGATATCATTTCATCTGCAGTCGTGGCGGGCTTGCTCCTGATCATGACGCTGAGACTGACCTCGCAGGCGAACGAAACGACCACGATCTACAATGGCAACGTCAACCTGCAACAGAATATCGTGGTTCTTGTTACCTGGATCGAGCATGACTTTCGCGAGATCGGATACTGCCAGGACTATACGAAAATCCCTGTCCCGACAAAGTCCATCAGGCATGCCGACACATCAGACATTACGTTCTGGACGGATGTCAAGAATAATGGCAGCCTGGATTCGATTCACTGGTACGTTGGGCCCACAAGCGAGATGGCTTTGACTCCGAATCCCCGCGATCGGAAGATCTATCGCCAGGTCAACAATGGTACGACGGAAGGTTGGGCGCTTGGAGTCACCCAGTTCAAGTTGCAGTACTTTGATTATGACGGTGACACCTTAGCGACCCCCGTCGCGCATCCTAACATGATTTACTCTATGCAAATCTCCATCGCATGCGAGAATCCGTTTCCCATAGCGGAAGAGTATCGCGTTGTCTCGGGAAAAGACTCGCTGGCGGATTTCCAGGTCTTCTGGCGTCAACTGCGGTTGGCTGCAAGAAACCTTAAGAATCGGTGAACAAAGAGAGATAACCGATGGGACGTACATCGCTGATCATGGTCTTGGGCACCAGTATCATCCTGATGATGATGGGATATCGGCTCTCCAATGTGTCGACCTCAGCGTATGAGAACATGACACAGTATTACTACAGAACGGCTTCGCACAATCTTGCCACTGGCTTCGCAAACATGGGTAGTCAGGTCATCTACAAGACTCCCAATGCGCGCCCGGAATGGAGAGATGTCCCGTTAGCTGGAGGAAAAGTCAGTCTCTGGACGACCTCGCTGACACAAGGAAGAGTACAGTTGACCGCAACAAGTGACTATCAAGGTTACCTGGATACCGTGGTCATCATCTGGGGCCAGAGCAAGTTTTCGAAGTTCGCCTACTACAGTGTCATCGAAGGCGCCATCAACTGGGCGAATAAGGATACGATCTACGGACCGTTCCACACTCAAGACAAGATGCTCGTCAATGGCAATCCGGTCTTCTGGGGAAAAGCGACCAACAAGCTTGGGATCACCAAGAGCCCGTCTTCGTCGAAACCACAATTCTACGGAGGGTATCAAACAGGGATCGACATACCGATGCCATCTGATTTCAATCCCTTAAAGACTGCCGCGCAGTCGGGGGGAAAATATCTAAACGGCATGGATGTGACTATCACGTTCAATAGCGATGGCACTCTCACTGTCAAGGAAGGGGCTAGCGCGCCCACTCGGGTACCGTTGAGCACCTACGCGCCTAATGGCGCAATGATGGTCAACGGAGGAAATATTCGCATCAAGGGTAAGTTCACGGGACAATTGACAATCTCTGCTCAGGCGGGGGGTGTCGCGAATAAGGGGAAGGTCTATCTCGACAGCAGCGTCACCTATGTGCACGATCCTCTAAGCGGACCATCGAGTGATCTCCTGGGTGTGTGTGCTGAAGACAGTGTCGTCATCACGAACAATCTCAACAACCGCACCGGCATTGACATTGAGGCATCCGTGTTTTCTCTCAACAAAGGCATGGGGGCTGAACAATACGCGAGCGGCTCACCCCGCGGGAGGATCAATCTGCTTGGAGGAATTTCACAGCAGCAGCGTGCTGCGGTAGGAACGATTGATGGATCGGGAAACGTTATTACAGGCTATTCGAAAAGTTATCGGTACGATGACAGGTTGATGAATCAATCTCCCCCGTACTTCCCTACCACCGGAAGTTACGAGATACTCTCGTGGTACGAACGCTAGGCAACCCTCTGCCCAACAAGCTGTACACCGGTTGACCAGTTCCCGCTTTCCTAAGACTCCCTAGGATTCCCTTACCCTCCATCCTCACGTTGGTTTCTCTTGGCGTTCCGCCCCCTTCTGACGGAAACGCAACCACAATGATCATCGCCGCGATGCGACCGATCTCATTTTATCGAAATATGAATCGATCCCGAACTCCAGAAGAAAATACCTGCGGCGATCCCGACCACGACGAGCGTCAGCGCCAGCGACATGACCCAGAAATTCAGCGTGTAGAGCTTCCGGAGGGAAACCATGGCGTTCATAAGATGTTGAATGTCGTTCCCTGCCGTCGTCACAACGAATCCGAAGGAGTTGGCTGCACGGATGTTCCAGATTCCTATCAGGAGTTGAGGAGTAAAGACACACAGGTAGAACAACCCGAACCATGGCTTCAGGAACATAGCAACAACGCTCACGAGGGCCATTAATCCACCCGCGAAGACATAGATGAATCCGACATATTTCATCTTCACTGCCATCGCCCGGATGATCGAGTTTTGATGCGCGTTGAACTCATATTGGGCTGCTTGGTCGGAGAAGGATTCTTCTTCGGGATGCGGCTGAATGGGTTCCTGGGGATCAAAGTCGGTCGGCTGAGACATTAAGGCCTCCTGTTGATAATCGGTTCTTTCTGTATTGAGCTGCCGGATGTGAACTGTTATGTGCTGCCAGCGATACTGCAAAGCTACTGCACTTCACGCACAAAGGCAACAGGGTTCGACCGATCGATTTTTCCCCTGCAGTCGCCGAGCAACTTGTTGGACGGGTTGACAACCCGTCCAACAGCACACGACAATTGATTTTCCTTGGCTGTTTCGCTATATAGAGTGAAACAACGACACTCCACCTCAACCCCAAATCCAACGCATGACGATGAAAAACCCCCTGGTTTGTACTGCACTCATGGCAATCTGCATGCTCCTTATTTCCTGTCAATCGAAACATGAGGCCCGGAAATCCGACGAGCTCGTGGCGCACATCGACTCTACGATGAAACCCGGCAGTGATTTCTTCCTCTATGCCAACGGCAAGTGGTTCAAAGAGAATCCCATTCCACCAAGCGAACAAAGCAACGGTTTGTGGCAGCTCATCCAGGACACGATCAACGCACAAATCCGCAATATTTGCGAATCGTCCGCCGCATTGACCAGCGCGGAGAAGGGAAGCAACAAGCAGAAGATCGGAGATTTCTTTTTCAGCGGCATGGATAGCGTTGCATTGAACAAGAAGGGGATCGCGGACATCAGAAGCGATCTGGAGATGATCGATGCAATCAAAGACCTGCAAGGTGTGGTCAAGGCCGCGGCGTACATTCATACCGTTTCCGGTTCGCCACTCTTGAGATTTGGCGTAGGCCAGGACGATCGCATCAGCAGCAAGTATGCCGTGGCTATCAGGCAGGGAGGGTTGAGTCTTCCGGAGCGAAGATATTATTTCGACACAGATGCCGGCGCGGTAAAGATCCGACAGAAATTTGTCGAGCATGTCGGCAATACATACAAAATCCTGGGCTATGACGCAGCAAGCGCGAAGCAAGCCGCCGACAGGCTGATGAAGCTGGAAACCGCTCTCGCCAAGTCATCCCGCAAGAGGGAGGATACACGCGACCCGATCAAGAACTACAACAAACTCTCGTTCAAACAACTTCAAACGTCCACCCCTTCTTTCGACTGGACAAGTTACGTGGAAGGAGCGGGGCTACACAACGTCGACACAGTGATCGTTGGACAACCGGAGTTTCTGTCGGCGCTCGAAGGATACCTCAAGACCTACTCCCTCATCGACTGGAAAAACTATCTGAAATTCCATTTTGTGAGCCACCTCGCCCGATATATGGATGACAAGACCTTCCAGGAGTGGTTCAGTTTCTATGCAACAACCATGCGCGGTGTCAAAGAGCCCAAGCCACGCTGGAAACGAGTCGTTGAACAAACCGATGGGTCGCTCGGCGAGCTTGTTGGACAGGTCTACGTGAACGAGTTCTTACCAAAAGGAACGAAGGAGAAGCTGCTCGAAATAGGAACGGCGATCAAGGGAGTCTACGCAGCGCGGATCAAGGCGCTGGACTGGATGAGCCAACCGACGAAGGAGAAAGCGCTCAAGAAGCTTGATGCGATGATCATGAAGGTTGGTTACCCTGACAAGTGGAAGGATCTTGGTTCATTACAGGTTGATCGAGCCTCCTATGTCCGGAATGTCATGAATGCCAACAAGTGGGAGTATAGCTACATGACCTCGAAGTTCGGTAGACCAGTCGATCGTACCGAATGGGACATAGAGCCTCAAACCTACAATGCATATTACAATCCCTCCAACAACGAGATCGTCGTGCCGGGATGCAACATTCTTGTTCCAGGATACGAACGTGTCATGGCTGATGATGCATTGCTCTATTCTATTATCGGAGGTTCAACATTTGGACACGAAATGACCCACGGTTTCGACGACCAGGGAAGCAAGTTTGATCAGATGGGCAACCTGGACAATTGGTGGACGACTGCCGATAGTGCCAGGTTCTTCACAAAGACAAAAATGATTGTGACACAGTTCGGTCAGTACGTTGCCGTCGACAGTCTGCATATCAATGGGGACGCAACCCAAGGGGAGAATATTGCCGACCTCGGCGGAATCATGATGGGATATGAGGCTTTCAAGAAAACCAACCAATACAAGAATCAGGAAACGATCGCCGGACTGAATCCTGACCAACGGTTTTTCCTCGCCTATGCGCTCGCGTGGATGATCAACGAACGGCCCGAAGTCACTGCCACCAAAGTCCGCAGCGATGTGCACTCGCCCGCAAAATTCCGAGTCATCGGCCCCCTGACAGATATGCCGGAGTTCTATCAGACGTTTGGCATAAAAGAGGGAGACGCAATGTGGCGACCGGAGAGCCTGCGGGTGAAAATCTGGTAGGTTCCGGTTCGAAGCGATACCCCGAACTCATGTGAAAGGTCACAAATGAAGACACATGAACAGATGCTCTTGGTCTGCGCAGTTGCGGCCGCTGCAAGTAGTCTCTCTCTCGAGAGCAGTCACAGCACCGGACAGGCACAGCGCGGCACCCGAATCAGCGTTATCCAAAACCCTACGGCATACCCGGACGGTCGTCCAGTCGCCCGCTACCGGCTCGATGCGAAAGATCACGGTATTGTCTTTCGCCACGGGACCGGACCTCGAAGGTGCGATGCCCTTGGCGCCAGAGACGTTTGGGTCTGGCAATATCAAGGCACATACTATATGCACTATGATGGCGCCGGAGCGAAGGGTTGGTTGGCCTGCTTGGCTTCGAGCAAGAATGCAATTCAGTGGACAGCTCACGGACCGGCATTGGAACTTGGCGGAGCCAGTCAAAAAGACGCAGCATCGGCTTCCTACGGAGTAACGTTCTTCGACAATAACAAGTGGCACATGTTCTATCTCGGAACACCCCACACATCGCCTCCGCCGGACCTTGTGCCCTCATTCCCGTACCTCACGATGAAAGCCGAAGGTACATCTCCGACAGGTCCGTGGACGAAGCGATATGACGTTGAACCTTTCAGCCCACAGCCTGAAACATACTATTCCGCCACAGCTAGTCCAGGCCACGTCATCGCTCGGCGGAGTGAGTATCTCATGTTTTTCAGCGCATCGACAGACAAGCCAATCCTCCGTACATTGGGCATCGCACGAACACACAACCTGGACGGACCGTGGAGAATCGCTCCGCAACCTATCATCCCGCCTGCGGAGCAGGTCGAAAACACATCTCTCTATTATGAAGTGCAAAGCAAAACCTGGTTTCTCTTCACGAACCACGTCGGGCTAGAGAATGGACTTGAGTACACTGATGCCATTTGGGTGTACTGGACCAAAGATCTCGAGCGATGGAACGCAGACAACAAAGCGGTGGTTCTGGATGGTTCGAATTGCTCATGGTCAAAGGAGATCGTCGGCCTCCCGTCAGTCGTGAAGGTTGGCAAACGCCTTGCCTTGTTCTACGATGGTTACGCTGGCCATGGGATCCCCGAGGGAGCTGCCAGTCACATGCGAAGAGATATCGGGCTTGCGTGGCTTGAACTCCCGCTGCACGTTGGTGAACATTGAACCCGGCTCCGATGATTCTCTTTGGAATCTCTGAAGAAAGAACATACCCATGAAGAGATCTCTTTTGTTCGCCCTCTTGATCATTCCCCTCGTTTCCATCTCACAGACTCGACCCGATGCCCTGCGGCAAGGGTTTTTTCATCCGCCGGATGAAGCGCGCCCCTGGGTCTATTGGGTGTGGATGGACGGTAATCTCAGCCGCGAGGGAATCACAGCAGACCTCGAAGCGATGCAGCGTGCCGGCATCGGCGGGATGATTATCATGGAAGTGAACCAAGGCATTCCTCGAGGGCCAGTGAAGTTCATGAGCTCCGAGTGGCGACAGTTGTTCAAGCACGCGGTCACTGAAGCAGAGCGTCTTGGTCTGCAAATCACGCTTATCTCGGGACCGGGATGGACAGGAAGCGGCGGGCCGTGGGTCAAACCCGAACAATCGATGCAGCACATCGTGGCGAGTGATACAACCGTCTCCGGACCGATGCACTTCGAAGGCTCACTGCGGCAACCGGTTCGCTGGCCCGCGTTCTTCGGCGATGGCCTTCTTCCCCCAGAGCTGGAGAAGACGAAGAATGAGTTCTACAGAGATGCTGCAGTGCTGGCGTTCCCATCGCCGAAAGGATCACAGCGCATCGAGGACATTGGCGAGAAGGCTCTCTACGTTCGTGCCCCGTATTCCTCGTTTCCGAAAGTGAAGTCCTTCCTGCCAACATCGGGAGAGTATCCATCACTTCCGGACGGCGAGACCATCAAAGCAGGGAGCCTCATCGATCTCACGAGTCGATTGCTCCCCGATGGCAAGTTCTCATGGGACGTGCCCGAAGGAAGCTGGACCATTCTGCGCTTTGGAGTGACCAGCACGGGCGCAACCACGCGTCCAGCCCCCGTGCCCGGACTCGGCCTTGAGTGTGACAAACTCGACACAACGGCGCTGAACGCCCACTTCGATGCGTATATCGGTTCACTCCTACGCGAGATAGGCCCACACACAAACTCTTCTGGAGCAGGCTGGACATTTCTACACATCGACAGTTGGGAAATGGGAGCGCAGAATTGGACTCCTTTGTTCCGCGAGGAATTCCGCCGGCGTCGCGGGTACGATCTCTTCCCCTACCTGCCGGCCATCACCGGACGCATCGTGGAAAGCCCGGAAGTCTCCGAGCGATTCCTCTGGGACGTGCGCCAGACCGCTCAGGAGCTGGTTCTTCAGAATCATGCACTCCACCTCAAGGAACTTGGACGCCGCAACGGTTTCGGTCTCTCCATCGAGCCGTACGACATGATGCCCTGTTCAGACATGAGTCTCGGCGCAGCTGCCGACGTCCCGATGTGCGAGTTCTGGCTCTACGGTTTCAACACAAGTTTCTCCGTCCTGGAAGCCACTTCGATCGCGCACACCAACGGAAAGAGAATAGTGGCCGCCGAGTCGTTTACCTCGCTCCCCGAGGAACATTGGCTGGCATATCCGGGCTCAATGAAAGCTCTTGGCGACTGGGCATTCTCGGCAGGAGTGAATCGATTTGTCTTCCATCGTTACCAGCATCAGCCATGGCTCGACCGGCGTCCCGGTATGACGATGGGACCGTTGGGAGTTCATTGGGAACGCACACAGACGTGGTGGGACATGTCTTCGGCGTACCACACATACCTTTCGCGCTGCCAATTCATGCTGCGTCGGGGACTCAGCGTTGCTGACGTTTGCTTCGTGGTGGCAGAAGGCGCACCCCATGTCTTCCAGCCACCAACATCCGCCCTCCGTGGCAATCCGCCGGAACGCCTCGGTTACAGTTTCGACGGCTGCGCACCGGAGGTTGTCACCGCGCAGATGTCTGTGAAGGATGGGAAGCTCATTCTTCCTGACGGGATGAGCTATCGCGTTCTGGTCCTCCCCGAGCAGGAGACCATGACGCCTGCATTACTTCGAAAAATCAAGCAACTGATCCAGGCTGGCGCAACCGTCATCGGTCCACCGCCGTGCAAGTCGCCAAGTCTTTCCGGCTATCCAGCCTGTGACGCCGAGGTCGCTGCGCTTGCGAAGGAGATATGGGGGAAGTGCGACGGAAGGCAGGTCACGGAACATCGATTGGGCAAAGGACGGATCGTGTGGGAGGGCACCCCTGACGGAAGGCCGATCCTTGTCAAGAACTCGAACGGTACTGTCGAGCCTCAACAGTACTGTGACTTTCGCATCGTCAGCCGCGTGCTGGGCGAAATGAACGTATCTCAGGATTTTCAGTCTGCCGTTTCTCTCCGTTACGCTCATCGTCGTGACGGTCAAATCGAAATCTATTTCGTCGCAAATCCTGAGGACCATGTGGTGAGTACGGGATGCTCTTTCCGCGTGAAGGGCAAGCAGCCGGAGCTTTGGGATGCTCTCACGGGGAACGTCCGCAAACTTCCGCAATTCGCAATGAAGGATGCTTCAACATCCGTCGATCTTCGGTTCGAGCCCTTCCAATCATACTTCATTCTCTTTCGAAATTCTGAAGCAAAAGAGAAAGCCGGAGGCAGGAATTTCTCTGACACACAAACCCTCGCTGAACTTGCCGGCCCATGGGGAGTGAGATTTGACCCTCAGTGGGGAGGGCCGGAGAGAATTGCATTCGAGCGATTGGAGGACTGGACTCAGCGGAGGGAAGAGGGAATCAAGTATTATTCGGGTACCGCTATCTACCACAAGACATTTGATCTGCCGAGACGGACAGGAGATTCGAAAGTCAAACAGAATGTAACGCAGCGGCTGTGGCTCGACCTGGGTGCTGTGAAGAACCTCGCCCGCGTGCAACTGAACGGTCACGAGCTGGGGACCTTGTGGTGCTCGCCGTGGCGGGTGGATATCACCGAGTTCGTCAAACCGAGCGGGAATATCCTGGAGATCGCTGTCGTGAATCTCTGGCCCAACCGTCTCATCGGAGACGAACAACTTCCTCCCGATGGTGAATTCGGAGAGAAAGGCAACCTCGTTCGCATGCCTGAATGGGTAGCGAAAAACGAACCGCGTCCTCCGACGGGGCGCTACGCATTCACAACCTGGAAACACTTTACAAAGGACTCTGCATTGCTCCCGTCGGGTCTCTTGGGCCCCGTGCAAATTATTCGCTCGGTAGAATGAGTCGATTCGGTTTGAGCACAACAGAAGCCCCCAATTTACGGTGGGGGCTTTTTGTTTTCCTCGCGAACGAATGATTGGGACGGCGAGATTCTCACCGGGTCCGGAGCACCGGGTACTGTTTTTCTTTGAGGAGGTACCCAAATTGTTCGTACTTTGTCAATCCCCACATCGATTCCGGCTCAAGGATGATCGCGAGCAACGCCGACTGAAGTTGTTTCGTCGGTATGATGAAGTCGCCTGGCTTCAAAGTCTTCGTCATGGAGTGGCTGCTCACCGAAACCAGCGGCTGAATTTCCTCTTCAATTTCCGAACGTCTCGTACTATCCATCATGTACGCCGTAACGTTCACCTGGCTCTCCTGCTTCACTTCTTCTACAGTGATATGATGGCGGCGTAGGAGCTGAACAATTGCAGAGTCTTTCTTCTCGATGATGTACTTCTCTGGCAAGAGGGTGCTCTTCTGCATTCTGACTTCGCCATGGTAAGGTTTCACCTGCCAGACTGTGTCATGTTGTGTCGCAACGATTCTGACGGGAATTTGAAGCTCTCCTTTTCCTGTGAAGTGGTCCATCCGGACGGCAATCGGCTGGCCCGCGAGTGTCAGCAGACGGGCTCTTTCATGGGAGACGATCTGCGTGATCTTCTCCGCGTTCTTCGAGCAATATTCCAGGAGGGCTCGAATTGATGCAAGCTGCGATTTCACTCGCCTCTCGAGACGGTCTTCCCTCGTCCTCCATTTTATCCCCTCCTGGATGAACGAAACCGTCCCCAGGATGCCAAAGCTTTGCCTGCCGTCATTGATCTCTGTCGTGCTGTGTCGGACACGATCACTCGGGGAGCCGACAATGTACTCCTGGAAAAAGTACCCCTGTCCGTGCATGTATCCGGCGATATAGGGAAATATGCTCTTGTGCTGAAGTTCCCGCATTTCCGCCGAGGTGTTGGCATTCGTCAGCATCCCCAGTTGCGTATCAGCAATCCTGACGAATCCTGAGTCGCTCCAGGACCGACTCATTGTCCCATATTCATGCACATCGAGCGTCACGTGCGGCAACCACTGATAGAAAAGATCATGCAGCGCCCGTGTTTCCGGCGATGTGAGTAGCACGTGATTGCGATTGAGGTCGACGCTGTCCGACGTGCGGCGCTGGTATAGTTCGCTGCCGTCAGGATTCATCTGAGGGACAATGAGAAGATCGATTTTCTCCAGCAGGGCGTTGAGGTCCCCCGAGGCAAACCTTGCAAGAAGCACTGTCAAGGCTTCCTTCCCGGTGTGCTCGTCACCATGCTGCTGCCCGAAGAGAAGCACTCTCAGCTTGTGAGCATCTTCTCCAAATACCCTCGACGAAGAGACTTTCGCAACCGCGAGAGTTCTTCCGCTTTTGCTCTTTGCTAGCGGCTCAACATGAACAACGGCCGTTGATCCGACTTCTTTTAGGAACGCCTGGAGAGTATCATAGGAGGTCACTCTCTGGTATCCGGATCGCTCTACCGGAGCCACATACTGAACCTGGGCTTGTGCGATTGAGACGAGGCTCCAGGCGAAGCAGAGCGCAAGCGCCAAGAATGGTCGTCGAACAGTTGGGACATTGATCATCCGAGTGATGATTTCGTTCATACGAGACATGAGTTCCTCCATTGACTTGATTGAAAGCAGTTGTTCAGCGCCATCCGATAAATCGGACGGCTGGATCTTCAACAAAACCCGAAGGGTTTCGCTTCTTCAAAGGCGTCGACTTCAGTCGATGACGAGTTCTTTCCAGTCGCTTATCGATGCCTCCAAACATAGACCGTGTCCATTCGTTGTTTCTCGATAGCCCCGAAGCGAGGCGAATGCCATTTGAACGGGACGATCCAGTCCAACCCTCTCTTCTGGAGTTCACTGTAGTCACGCTCGTCCGCCGCGACAGTATCAACCCGGCGATCGCTCCGTTGAAAGACAGAAGATCTCCCGACTGGAACTCCTTCCACAAGAGCTTCTCCCCAAACATCCGCCAGCTCAGCTGGCAAGTCTCTCAAAAACTCGCGGTTGGACGCGACGTGCCCGTCCATGCCGAAATCAATCCACCGTCCAACAGA
>JAPLFP010000118.1 GCA_026390585.1 Ignavibacteriales bacterium
GAAATTGCCGCTTCCCTCTGCAAGGAGAGAATGAAATCGGTTATCGATTTCTGATTCCGCCTTGAGATCACCTTCCTGGCATCGTTCGAGATCCGCTATTGTCTGATTGAGTTGGGCAAGGGTTGCTTCGGTAATGTGCTCACAGGCAGCTGCCGCAATGTGCGGCTCGAACATCTGACGCAGCTTTATGATCTGATACAGACTGTCTTTGTCAGATCGCAACTCGAGAAAATAGTTCATGGATGACGCGGCATCATTCATGCTGAGCTGCGTCACGTACATTCCCGATCCTTTAATGACTGTGATCAGACCACGAGAGACCAGGCTCCGAATCGCTTCACGAAGCACGTTTCTTCCGACACCAAACGATTCGCACAGTTCTTCCTGCGATGGGAGTTTGTCCCCAGGTACAAATTTCTTTTGCCGGATTGCATTCTCTAGCTGGATTTCAATTTTCCTGGTGACGCTTTCTTTGTTTCCTATGTTCCTGAACATTGCTCTCTCCGGGTATCACAAACGTATCACCCCTATTATACAAAAAATGAAGTGCAATGCACAGTCAACAATCATTCACGAGACTGGAGAAAAAGACGGTTCCGTTTGTGCGCTGTCTCCGAACACTGTCAGAAACAAAAACCCCCAATATTCTGGCGGCGTTTTGTCAATTCCGGCAGAGATGCTGTCACGAATCAAATCCGCATCAGTATGAGTGTCAGAGGTCGCATTATCATTTTGTCTGCAAGCCTCTCGCTATGAAGTCTGAATCCTGAACGCGTACGCCAATTGATTCACCTCTTTGACCTGGGATCGTATCTCTTCTCCCAATTCGATCTCAATCCCCGTTGAAGAGGGTTTCCACTTGAGAGGCTCACTGACGCCCAGGAGATGAATCTGTGAATTATCTTTTGCTCGCACAGAATTCAGAGCCAATTTGTCCCCCGGCCAGACGGTGGAGAAAGCGAACACAGTCTTGTTGTCCTTCGTCCGAGTGAATCGGATCTGTTCTCCTTCTTTCCACAACTCGCCTTCGCGTGCACGCGTCGCATAGATTGCTTGTCCGTTCGTCTTGAGCCATCGCCCAACCTCACTCAGTTGTTTCATTGCTGTGGTCTCGAAATTGCCGTTCGCGTCGGGACCAATGCCCACCATAAAATTTCCCCCCTTCGCCACTGAATCGATGAGGTTTTTCACCACCCATTCGGCCCCTTTGTAGTTTTCGGCTACCGGGTCATAGGAGAAGCTCTTACCGAGAGGATAGATCACAAACCATGGTACGTCGGAATTCGCTTTGCTTCCAGGAACAAATCCTTCGGGTGTATAGTAGTCCCCGTAATTTCCGATCCCTCGTGCCCTGAACATGACGTTGGGCTGAAGCTTCCGAAGCTCGAGCATCGTTTGCCTCAGCTGCGGCCACACGGTTGGACCAAAATGGATATCCAGGCACATCATGTCGATGTTTCCATAGTTCGTCAGCAACTCCTTAAGTTGCGCCCGGTGTCTGGCGATCATCCGCCGGACTTCCTCTTCCGTCGGGTCCGGAACAACGGTCCACAGTTTTTCGAGGCGAGTTTTCGTTCGATTGAACTCCTCCAGTTCCGTGTCGTCGTCTTTCCATTTCGTTCTTAGCAATTTTGGACTTGACGGTACCTGCAGAGGATGATATCCATACGGTCTGAAATCAGCGTCATACCAATCGGGATGAGAGAAATACAGGTCGATCTTGATGCCGTGTTTATACGCGGCGTCGCACAGCTCTTTGACGATGTCTCTTTTGAACGGGGTTTCCATAATGCTATAAGCCAGATCGCATTCTTCAATTGTTGGCCCGCCGGGTGCTGTCCAATTCGCGCGCCGTTTCACGCGTGTCTTCGTGTCGAACATAGAGAAGCCTTCGTGGTGCTTCGTCGTGAAGGCAAACATCTTCATCCCCCACTCATTGAACATCCGCATCCATTGTTCGGCATCAAAGTCGACCGGATTGAAGGTCTTGTAGAGCTGAAGGTATTCCTGCCGCTTTGCGAAATCGAACGGCGGCGTGAGATGTCCAAGATAGGCCCACGATTCCTTTTGGAGCTGCCAGACCGAATACATTCCCCAGTGCAGTCGGACCCCGTACTTGATGTCCTGAAATGCTTCGTATGCTTCATCAGAGGCCCAGGTATACTCCGGAACAGGAACATCTTCGATATATCCCTTCGTGTGAATGTAGTTAGTGTCTGTCTTGGGAAGTCTGTGGGAGTATCGCGATGATTGCCCGTCGGAGAAAGAATGGTGCAAGAGAGCGGAAGACCCCTGAGCACTGAGGAGGTCTTTCGCCAGGCTTTCCGAGAGCAGTGTCCCAGCTGCAAGCCCCAGGCCATTGGCCAGAAATTTTCTTCTTTTCATAAGGATCATCCTTCCAGTTTGGTGACAACGGTCTGCAACAATCGTCTAGGCAACACACCGTCGCGAGCCGGCAGTATCGAATTGATCCTCGATTGCTCTGGTGGCAAGCAATGGAGCGAGTTTTCCCGCCGAAGCGCTGTTTGTGAAGCGACAAAGCATCCATAGTGAATGGCACACACATTGAAATACTTATCCTCGCATCCCTTAAGAAGTGATGCAAACTCCATCAAGCACTTGTGTCAGCTTTTAGGCCTCACTTGACAAGGCCTCCGGGCAGTTGAATGTGGTGAACAGAGCGAATCTCGGTCCGCCAACCAAACTGTTCGCCCATTAGAACCTGTGTGGCCGGGTGCAATGATGCCAATTGGATCGCCTCCTCCATCTTCCGTGCCTCCAGAGGAAAGGCGCCGCCGATCATCTCGCTACGTTTGTCGGCAAGGTCATCAGTTACTGTTAGGTTCGCATTAAGCCATGATGGCATCAATTTCATGTTTGGGGCGTGAGCGCATTTTCTCCGCATCATTGTAACCAATACACAAGTACTTTATGAGGTAACCCTTACCAGTCGCGAGTGTCCGATGGTCGAGCTTCTGATTCGGCGAAAGACCGGCGCCTGAATTCGGATGAATCGGCAACCACTGAGAGTGATGGTGCAAGACCTAACGATCGATCCCTCAGACATTGACCGTTTCTCCTGCCCATGCGACGGAATGGACGCAATACTGCGTTCTTCTGTCTTATCGAGACGAGTGATAGGAACCAGACATGATTTCTTCACGTGGTTGTGGAATGAAATAACGGTGCGAGAGAGTGAATGAAGGTAGTTAGAGCAGTGAACAAACGCAAGCGGCATGTCCCGCTTCGCGGGATCACAGTTTTTGCGTCTACCGTGATTTATGTGCGGGAAGTAACCGCGCCAGTCGTTGACCTCGCCAGTGGGACGGATCTTAAATGCACGAGTCTTTCAGAGGTCGGTTTCGGGATCAAGCTGCGATCGTAACCGGCGAACCACCGAAGAGGGAAGATCAGACTCTGATGGAAGTGAGGCATGCAGAAGGGGAGAGGAGACGTGGTGTACGATGTCGCGGTGTCGGATCAGCAAAAATGCATAAGGTACGAGAACATCACTTCGGAACCCCGAAGATTCGCTTGGCAAATTCGCGTAGCCCTAACGGGATCCTTGAGCACCCTGAAAATTCATGCTTGATTATCAGTCTAGACCTGGATCGAAGGGTCGAGCATGAGAAGGGCACGCCTCACATCTTGGCACTTCGTCCTCATTCTGGCCGTCGTCGTCCTCTTTTTGACCGAATTGGTGTCCTTGAGCTCACAAGCCAGCTTCCGATTGAGGGCGTGGAAGTTCCTGAAAACTGACGAGAATTCTTCCTCGCATGTACGAGTCCGCAAGAGGACTTAGATCTTCACCTTCTCGCGAACACTAGCTCCTGAATCACATCAGGTCGTTGTTGTTGAAGGAAAAGTACTCGATTCGATTTGAATTGGGCATTCTTCTTTTTTGTTTCTGAGACGAGATGTCGGTTTTTGGCGCGAAATGGTTACGTTTTGGTTACACGATTTCTGGATGTCATAGGGTATGATACAGTGAGGTGACAAATTGGTTACTCACTAGCAAGGCACTTGGTTGTTGGTAACGATTACACTTTGCAGATGATATCTCCTTCCGTTTGCGAGTACCGAGAGGAATGAGACAATCGATGACGCGGAGCAGTCGGTGAAGCAACCAAACATTGGTTTGCGGAACATGCCTTCGAATGAAACCGAGTTGCTTCCTTATGAATTTGGTTTGTTCAGTAACTTTACAAAGAGGAAGGCCCTGGTTTCGTTGGTTCTCCTGCACCCTGAAAATTCATGCTTGATTATCAGTCTAGACCTGGGCTGAAGGGTCGAGCATGAATTGGCCACACCTCACATCTTGGCACTTTGTGCTCATTCTGGCGGCGGTTGTTCTCTTCTTGACCGGCCGGAACAGCCCTTCCGCTTCTCAGGGAGAAATCCCTCCCCCGACGTGGCAAGTTTACTTTTCACCTCATGGAGGGGCAACA
>JAPLFP010000137.1 GCA_026390585.1 Ignavibacteriales bacterium
AGCGCAGGCAGTCACTGCGAGGAGCGTCCGCCTGACCGACGTAGTCGGGCAGGAAGCGACGAAGTCCCGCTCTTCGGGATCCCGCTTGTAGGCGGAATCTAAAAGCGGGACAGTCAAATCAAAAACCCTGTCATTCCCGAATGCCTCTATCGGGAATCCAGAACTGAGCTTCACATTTGCTCGTAGCCGATGCTGTTCACGTACTGGATTCCCGCTTTCCCGCTCAACAACAGCAGGACGCACAAAACGCGAAAACGTGCGGGGATGACAAAAGAATTCACTTCGCAAAAAACGCTCGTGATGACAATAACTTGTGAGGCGCTCGCAATGACTTTCAGGACTTTTCGAAAACAGTGTTACTCGACATTCATGCCATTCGGGAAAACAATTATGAAACATTTAAGCATCCTGTTCGTACTCGTACTGCTAACGGCCACGGTGGGGAATGCGCAGCAGGACTATGGAGTGGAAGTGTCTGTGAGCAGCGGGTTCGTGTTTCCCTCTTCTCCCATGACGTTTGCAAACTACTGGAGCATGCAATATGGTGGCGGGATACAGGTCGGAGTTCCCGTGTCGCAAACCATAACCCTTTTTGGTTCGCTGGAGCATTATCAATTCAAGCTGAACCAGGAAGGAATAGCCGAAGGATTTGATACGAACTACATGCGGGATATCTGGATTTTCAAAAGTGTCTCCTTGAATCCATCTGCTGATCCAAGTTCTGTGACGACTGTCTCGGCGAACGTGCGAGTTACCCCTTCGAGACTTTCTGCAGTGCTCTCTCCGTATTTTGTTGGCGGCCTCGGCGCGCTGCGTTTCTCGTTGAGCGAAATCAAGCTGCCGACGACGAGCGTGCTTTCGGTCAACGGTTCAGATATTGCGATGACTGCGCAGCAGGCAGTAACCGGCGGGGTTGAGACCTCGGTTTTTTTTCAATTCGGGATGGGATTTGACGTTCGATTGACGCAATCCTTCGACATGTTTGTCGAAGCTCGCTATGCGAGCGGACTAAACAATGGCCTTCGCACGACGTACGTGCCGGTCACAGGTGGGATAAAGCTGCGCTTGTGAATGATTTCGTAATCTCGGGTACGCAACGATGTGATTTGCTTCATCATGGAACGCATGAAGTGAGCACAATGAGCCACGCAAATTAGTCTCTGCTATATGTAAAAACTGTTTCGGGAGTCGCGAAATGAACGAACTATCTCAGAAAGTGGCACTTGTCACCGGCGGTGCGCGCGATATCGGTCGCGCGGTATCCCTTAAGCTCGCGGCTGAAAGCGCGTCGGTTCTGGTCAACTATTTCGATAATGCGAATGATGCGTCCGAGACCGTTCGGATGATCATGGATGTAGGGGGCAAAGCCGTCGCCGTGCAGGCTGACGCAACCAAGGCCGGCGAGGTTCACAAGCTTGTGATGAAGTGCCGCGAGGCATTCGGTCAGGAAATCCACATTCTGGTCAATGTCGCCGGCGGTTTGATGGGTCGCAAGAAAATGGATGAGATGGACGAAGGCTTCTGGGATTCCGTCATGAATGTGAATCTCAAGAGCACCTTCCTGGTGACGAAAGCGGTTCTTCCGTACATGCCCGATGGAGCCACAATCGTCAATTTCTCGTCGCAGGCGGCTCGTGATGGCGGAGGGTTTGGAGCAATCGCCTATGCTACAGCAAAAGGCGGTGTCTTGACGTTTACGCGGGGACTCGCGAAGGAACTCGGTCCACGTAAAATCCGCGTCAATTGTATCTCACCCGGAATGATCAATACGACGTTTCATAATACATTCACGAAACCGGAGGTCCGCCAGAAAGTCGCGGCGATGACACCCCTTGGGCGTGAAGGTGAAGCGGCTGAGGTGGCGGAACTCGTGTTGTTCCTGGCATCCGGCCGATCGGCATTCATCAATGGTGAATCTGTGGAGATCAATGGCGGGACGTATTTCGTGTGAGCAGGCGGTTCACATCAAATTTGAACAAACACAATCAAATCTTTGAGGAATTGGTGAAGATCATCCGACGGATAGCCATTCTTCTTGTCATGTTTCTCTCGGCCTCTGACTATGCTGTCCTGTATGGACAGGTGGTGCGACCTCGGCTCCTACTTTCGGCGGCAGACGTACGCCTGATGAGAGAAAGCCTTGGGAGGTATGCGTGGTTCGACAAAGCGTATGGAGAAGCAAAAGAAGCTGTCGATCGAGCGTGCGCTAGCCCGATCGACGTGCCAAAACCCGTTGATGCAGGCGGCTATGCTCACGAGAGGCACAAACAAAACTACAGAGAGATGCAATCTGCCGGCATTCTGTATCAAGTGACGAAGGACGAACGTTATGCGAGATTCATCCGGGACATGCTGCTTCAGTATGCAGATCTGTATCCGACGCTTGGGAAACATCCGATGGCGGCATCAGATGAATATGGGAGGCTCTTCTGGCAAACGCTGAACGAGACAGTTTGGATGGTTCATGCAGCTCAGGCCTATGACTGCATTTATGATTGGCTGACAATTGCTGATCGCGGGACGATTGAAAGCAAACTTTTGCGCCCCATGGCGAGGTTCCTTACGATCGAACATGCCGCGACCGTCGATCGCATCCACAATCATGGAACGTGGATGGTGGCAGCGGTGGGGATGCTGGGGTATGCGCTGAATGACACAAACCTTGTTGACATTGCACTCTACGGCACGAAGAAGGACAAGAAGGCGGGCTTCTTGCGCCAGATGGAACTCCTCTTTTCACCGGATGGGTACTACGCAGAGGGGGCATACTATGTGCGGTACGCCATTCAGCCGTTCATCATATTGGCGCAGGCGATTGAAAACAATCAGCCGGAGTTGAAGGTTTTTGAATTCCGTAATCAGATCCTAAAAAAGGCGATAGTAGCAGAGCTTCAGCTTACAGATGCCAATGGCCGCTTCATACCGATCAACGACGCGTTGAAAGAAATGAGCGTGCTCTCGCAGGAAACAATTCTCGCGCTTGACGTGGCATTCCTCCGGTACGGCGATCGGGGCGGCTGGCTTGCCATGGCGCAGAAACAAGGCAAGGTGAGTCTGGATGCATCGGGTCTCGCCGTGGCCCGCGCGCTACAGAATCAAGGAACTCCGACCACGTTCGCGTCGAGAAGTGTCGAGTATATTGATGGTCCCCTCGGTGATGAAGGAGGGATTGGCATACTTCGTTCGGGGCCACCCGATGATCAATCGATGCTCGTCATGAAATATGGCGCGCAGGGGTTCGGTCACGGCCACTTCGACAAATTGGGATTTCTGTATTACGATCGGGGAAGGGAAATCGTGCAGGACTATGGGGCTGTCAGGTTTGTCAACGTTGAGCCGAAATTTGGCGGCCGCTACCTCCCTGAGACCGAATCGTGGTCAAAGCAAACAATCGCTCACAATACGGTGACCGTTGATGGTACGTCGCACTATGGAGGCGTCTACCGGGTAGCTCAGGAGCATCATGCTGATCGTCATTTCTTTTCCGCTGCTAATCCTGCCATTCAGGTGATGAGCGGCAAGATCGATGGCGCATATCGGGGTGTTTCCATGCAGCGCACAATGGCGATGATTTGTGATAGTGCTCTCCCCAAGCCGGTCATTCTTGATCTGTTTCGCATCGACTCGAAACAAAAGCATCAGTATGATCTCCCACTCTATTATATGGGACAGTTCATCCACACGAACGTCGCCTATAGGGCCTTTGATTCGGCCCGAACGCGGCTAGGCCTCTCGAACGGGTATCAACATCTCTGGAAGGAAGCTGAAGGAAGAGCTGCGGGGTCTGTGGCCTTCACGTGGCTGCAGGGAGATCGGTACTATTCCATGATTAGTGCGGCGGATACTTCCACGTTCGTCATGTTCACGCGGATCGGAGCAGGAGATCCAAACTTCAATCTGCGAAGCGAACCGGGGATTGTGCTTCGTCGCAATGCCGCGTCAACGGTTTTTGCCACGGTGCTTGAGCCGCATGGGTACTTCGAGCCGGTCAATGAAATTTCCCTGAAGGCGACTGGAAGAGTCAAGGAGATCAACGTCTTGGTGTCGACAGCCGAGGCGACCGTAGTCGAAATCAATGGGACAGGATCACTGCATTGGCTCTTTGCCGTTGTCAATGGCGAAGCGTCGACGGAGGCATCGCACTCCATCACTGTCGGGGGCAAAACAATCTCGTGGAAAGGGAATTATTCTCTCTGGAAACACTAACGACATAAGGGAACGGTTATGCCGAAACAGAGCAACGCGTTTGTGGAAAGCAAAAAACAGATCTGGGAAACAGTTGGCGATGGTGTCCAACGACAGATTCTTGGTCACGACCCCCAGCTCATGATGGTCTGTGTCAAGTTCAACAAAGGATCGATCGGCCCGGTGCATCGGCATCCTCATCGGCAAGTGACCTATGTGGAACAAGGATCATTTGAAGTTCAAATAGGAAGCGAGAAGAAGGTTCTGAGGAAAGGAGATTGCTTCTTCATTCCCCCCGATGTCGACCATGGAGTTGTGGCACTGGAGGTGGGTACTCTCGTCGATGTATTCACACCGACGCGCGAAGATTTTCTTGCGGGCAAATAGTCCAACGACCGTTCGACAATCAAGTCACTCGGAGACATGAGAGAATTGAAGAGAAACATCAAAGGCCTGCGATGGTGGATTATCGGATTGGTGGCGGTTGCGACCGTCATCAACTACATCGATAGAAGTTCACTGGCGATTATGTGGCCCGACATATCAAAAGACCTCGACCTTTCAAAAGAGCAGTATGCAGCCATTCTCTCTTTCTTTATGGTCGCCTATGCGGTCAGCCATAGCCTGTCTGGGCGACTGTACGATGTTGTAGGGACAAGAATTGGATTTGTTCTGTCGATTACCGTGTGGTCCATCGCCGCGGGTTTACATAGCGTCGCACGCGGGATATCAAGCCTGGGTATCTTCCGAGCGATGTTAGGGCTCGGTGAAGCTGGCAACTGGCCCGGGGCCACAAAGACGAGCGCTGAATGGTTTCCGATCAATGAACGTGCATTGGCGCAGGGAATCTTCAATGCCGGTGCGTCGGTCGGTGCCGTCATCTCAGCGCCGCTGGTAGCACTTCTCTATTCGTTCCTTGGCTGGCGGGCAACGTTTATCGCGATTGGGTTGTTCGGGGTCGTCTGGATTCTCCCCTGGTGGATCATGAACAGAGCCGGTATCGCAAGCCATCCCTGGTTGAGCAATGAGGAGCGCCAAATGATTCTTGCAGGCCAACGGACGACAGATGGGGGTAAAATCCAAAACGAGAGGATGATTGGTTGGTCGGAGCTTCTCACATACAGGCAGTCATGGTCTGTTATTCTCTCTCGGCTCTTTCTGGATCCGATCTGGTGGCTATTCGTGAGCTGGCTTCCCATCTATCTTGCCGAACGGTTTGGGTTCGACATCAAACAAATAGGTCTCTTTGCCTGGGTGCCGTACGTCGGTGCGGCGGCAGGAAGTCTGATCGGGGGGTGGAGTTCAGGCTGGCTGATCAAGCAGGGCTGGAGCGTGAACAAGGCCCGCAAGTGGACAATCACCGCTGGTGGCATCATCATGGTGCCATCGCTCCTCCTGACGGCCTATGCAAGCACACCGATGGCGGCAGTTCTTCTTATTGCCGTGATCCTCTTCGGTTTTCAGGTGAGCATCAACAATATTCAAACGCTGCCAAGTGATTTCTTCGCAGGAAAATCGGTTGGCACACTTGCCGGCCTGGGTGGTACGAGCGCCACCGTCGGTGTCCTCATCACCATTTGGTTGGTGCCCATGTTGACGACGGTGAGTTATGTCCCGTTTTTCATGTTGGGAGCGTCACTGGTCCCCCTTGGTGTTCTCGCGATCTTTGTGTTCGCCGGAGAAATAGGAAGAGTGGAATTGAAAGAATCGCTGAATTGAAATCAGAGAGCTCAAACAAGCAAAAAAGGAATATCTCATGAAGAATTTATTTGATCTTGCGGGCAAAATAGCGATCGTGACAGGCGGCTATCAGGGATTAGGGCGTGGAATGGCGATTGGTCTGGCTGAGGCTGGTGCGGATGTGGTGCTTGTCGATCGCCAGGAAGCTCTGGAGACAGCTGGCGTGATTCATTCGCTGGGTCAAAAATCCCTGACGATCGCGGCAAACTTGATGTCGATTGAGCCTATTCCATCCATCGTACAGCGGACCATTGAGACCTTTGGAAAGATTGATATCCTCATCAACAATGCTGGAACAATTCGGCGTACACCGGCAATCGACTACTCGGAAAAAGACTGGGATGAAGTCATGGCGGTCAACTCAAAGACTGTGTTCTTTTTCAGTCAGGCTGTTGCACGGGACATGATGAAACGAAAATCCGGGAAGATCATCAACATCGCCTCGCTGCTGAGTTTTCAGGGGGGGATCATCGTCCCTGCGTACGCGGCAAGCAAGGGGGCAGTCGCACAGGTGACAAAAGCACTTGCCAATGAGTGGGCGGCGCATGGAATCAATGTCAACGCCATTGCGCCGGGCTACATGGCAACGGACAACACAAAGGCGTTGCGCGAGGATCCTGTTCGCTCGAAAGCAATCCTGGATCGAATTCCGGCTGGCCGTTGGGGAACGCTGGAAGATCTGGCGGGGGTGGCAGTGTTTCTTGCATCGTCAGCTTCTGACTATGTGAATGGTCACGTGCTGGTGGTCGATGGCGGATGGTTGGCTCGTTAAACTGAAATTCTCACGAAAGGCGGAAAAGAATGCACAGAAACTCTTTCATTCTTCTGATAGTGTTTCTTTTCGGGTCGATGAGCGCCATGGCCCAATCGGACGGCGATGTCATCATCAATAAGATCGGCAATAGCGGAACGAACAAAGCTGCCTACACAAGCGGAGATTTTGTTGAGCTTCTTGTCCTCAAACCGGAAGGCATCAAACTTGCCGGTTGGTACCTGACCGACCTGTCAACGCTCACAGGGACTGCAAAAGAGACAGAGGGCCGTGTCCGATTCTCGGATGCCGAAGGTTCGGCTTTTCGGCAGACAATTCCTCAGGGGATACATATCCTTGTTTGGTTGAGTAGCAAGGATTCAGTCGCCGAAGTTGCGAAACATCAGGAAGACATTGCCTTCAACGATGGCAATAATCGGATCGTCGTCTTCGTCTACAACTCGCCGAAGCACATGGATGGTCAGGAAGGGTACATCAACCTGACGGGCAAAGACAATCTTGTCCTGCTCAAATCATGGAACCGCGACGGTGCCGTTGATGCAATCGTTTGGGGTGGTACATCGAAGTGGACCGGTTGTCAGACAACAGGACTTCCTCTCGAGGCGCTCGCGAACGGCGCGGTGGCGTGGTTCGTCCCCAGAACCAAGACGATACCAGATTTCAAAGACAACTCAGATCCGAAATGCTGGAAGAGTAGCACTGATGCAAGCGACGCCACACCGGGACGCACGAACAAAGGAGTCGATGATTCCATCCTCATTCCGAAAAAGGAATGAGAGTTAACCAGCACACGGAATGCTCTGTGAACCAACACTTTTAGGTGTTTTCAAGCAAAGGAGGATCTATGAAAAACGTTACAGTGTTCTTGCTCATCTTGGCTGTGCTCGTTCTGGTCGGACTAACAGCACAGGCAGGAGAGATCAAGTCAGCAGGCATCAAAGGGAACTGGAGCGTACCGGCGACGTGGGTGGGTGGAGTTGTTCCGACTGCAGCTGACAACGTCACAATCGTCGATGGCGATACGGTTACACTTGACACAAAAAACATCGTGTGCACCAACCTGACAATCGGAGGAGGTGCTTCCGGCGTTCTGCAAACTTCAAAAACCGATACCGTTGCCATGGTGGTCAGTGGGGACATCCTTGTTAAAACAGGCGGGGCGTTCAGAGTCCAGACCAACTCGTTGACAGCCACTATTGGCATGGCCCACAGGCTTGATTTGGGAGGCAGTCTGACAAACAGCGGGGGAACACTTGATTTCAGGACGGGTTCAGCCGGCAGCACGTTGGCTGTCCTCAACCTAACATTGTCTGGAACAAGAGCCTCCACGCTGAATTGCCCGTATGTGAGTTCGTCAAACGGAGAATTTAACAAAATTACCATCAACAAGACACTTCCTGGCAAAGTTGTCTTGGCAAGCGATATCATTACAGCCGGAGGATCTTCGACAGGGCTCACGACCGCGAACAGCGGCATCAATTTCAATAGCGGTATCGTTGAAACCGGCGATTTCAAGCTCGTCTATCAGGGAACAACGGCTGCACAGGTCACTGGTGGCTCATCCGCGAGCTATATCGTCGGGAATTTCGGGCGAGGCATGTCGTCGTCCGTCGGGTCCTCAAAGGACTTCATCGTTGGGGATGCAGATGGTTATAAACCGTTGAACGTTCGGTCGACTACGTCGGGATCTGCAACGGGCCACCTTACCATCGTGAAGTGCTTGAGAGGGAATGCCAACAGCGGTTCCAGCACCTTTACGAGTGGTATTGACAAGGTATCGGCAGTTCGGTATTACAGTGTGTCCTATGGCAACGTGACCGGTACCAGTGTTGCTCCAAACATGAGCTATGACCGGTTCCGAGTCACGTATGGTACCGACGACGGAGTGACGGCGAACAATATGGATCTTCGGGTCGCATACTCTACGAACAATCGTGCAACGTGGAATGGTGTTCCTATCACAACGCCGGACACGACACGCCTCCCCGGGCAGACCGGTGATAATGCACTTGCCACGGCCATCAGTATCAACAATGGTGAGTCCTTCTTTGTTGCGCTTGCCCGTGCCACAGGCACGACGACAAACTCGCTCGTCTACACCCCCCCAACAAGTGTTGGACGGGTTTCCAATGTCCCGACGGCGTTTGCTCTGGAACAAAACTATCCCAATCCGTTCAACCCTTCGACTACGATCAAATTCCAGATCGCGAGTACAGGCTTTGTTACTCTGAAGGTATTTGATATGCTCGGACGAGAAGTCTCTACTCTCGTGAGTCAGCAGCTGGATGCAGGCAGCTACCAATTGAAGTGGGATGCATCGGGATATGCCAGCGGCATGTACCTTTATACGCTGCAAGCAGACAATTCTGTTGAAACACGCAAACTGATGTTGGTGAAGTAGTTTCTCGACTGCGGGGGCTGAGGATTCTTCCTCAGCCCCCGATGGGATCTGAAAATTGAGCATGCTATGAACGTTCGTTTTGGATTTCCGATTGTTGTATTCACTTGGTTCGTGGTGTCTCTCGTCTCGCTCTGTAGCGCACAGACAGGGGTGCCGAGGGTCTTTCTTCTCGATCCACCGACCTTGGTGAAAGTACGAGCAGCATGTGTCGCCGATGATGCGCTAGTGAGACCTGCGCTCAAACGGCTCGTCAAGGACGCTGACAAGCTCCTGGACGAGAACCCTGTGAGCGTGATGGAGAAGCCTCAGTTTCCTCCCAGCGGTGACAAGCACGACTACATGAGCCTTGCGCGGTATTACTGGTCTGATCCAAAGAAACCGGATGGCCTGCCATACATCAGTCGAGACGGTGAGACAAATCCTGAAATCAACACTGTGCCGGACCACGCAAACCTTGCCCGGATGGTGAGCGCCGTGCACACGCTTGCTGTCGCATATTGCTTGACCGGTACTGAGTTGTACGCACAGCATGCCGCGAAGTTTATCCGTACCTGGTTCCTCGACACAGCAACAAGGATGAACCCAAACCTGAACTTCGCTCAGGGTGTGAAAGGGCTGGACGCAGGGCGGCCGTCGGGACTTATCGATTCGCGAGGTTTGGCTCAAGTGGTTGACGGCATTGGGTTACTCGCGGGATCCAAGGAATGGACGGCCGAAGACCAGAATCGTATGGTGGAATGGTTCAGTCAGTACCTGGAGTGGTTGCTGACGAGCAAGAATGGTGTAGGCGAGTCCATGGCCGCAAACAACCACGGTGTGTTCTATGATGTCCAGGCCGGTACGATTGCAGCGTTCGTCGGCAAGACAGATGTCGCTCGCCGTATCGTCGAAGAAGCAAAGGAAAAACGGATTGGGAAACAAATTGAGCCTGACGGAAGTCAGCCCCGAGAGCTGGCCAGGACAACCTCTCAGGGCTACGTCCGATTCAACCTGGAAGCGTTCTTCTTGCTGGCAAATCTGGGCGCCAACCTGGGGTTCGATCTTTGGAACTATCGAACAGAGGATGGAAGGAGCATTCGCAAGGCGCTGGATTGGGTCCTGCCATTTATTCGAGGGGATAAGGAATGGACACACAAACAAATCAAGAGGTTTGACATCGTGGAGTATTATCCCCTTTTGCTTCAAGCTTCCGCCCGCTTTAACGATCCGACATATACAGAACTCGCGTGGAAACTAAGAGGCGCTGAGGGAGCATCGGATCGCATTCATCTCCTGATCGGGAAATAGCGGGTCACATGGCAATCGTTTGTTCAATGCTACGTTTTCTTTTTGTCGTTACGCTGATGATCGTGTCTTTGGTCGCCGGTCCGTTGTCGGCGCAGACATGGCAGTCGAAGATAGTCCGTACAGGTCCTGCCGGTAAGCTAGAATACGTCGCTGACAAGGAAGGGAATCGAATCCCCGACTTCAGTTATGCCGGCTACAAAAACGGCAGTGTTCCGATTCCTGCAATCACCGTTATGGACTCTGTGAGTCCAATTGCCGGAGACAATACGTCGAGCATTCAGACAGCCATCAATAGAGTTGCGTCACGCCCACTTGATGTGAATGGTTTCCGCTGCGCATTACTACTGAAGGCGGGGAAGTATCGAGTCTCCGGAACATTGCTCCTGAATGCTTCGGGAGTGGTTTTGCGTGGTGTGGGGGAAGGAAGCGATACCCTCTCCAACACCATCATTTATGCAACAGGCGACAGTGCACATCAACCGACGGTACTGATTGCAGGAGGAGGCAATAGCGGATCAAACAGTTCGGCATGGTCCGGTTCTTTGACATCGAACGTGAATATCATTTCTGATTCCGTGCATGTGGGAGATAGAACGTTTCAGGTGACAGATGCTGGCCCATTTGCCGTCGGCGATAACATTATCATCCTCCATCCAAAGACCACGGCTTGGTTGCGTGCAATCGATTTTGGCGGTGTTCCGAACGATACGGGAACGTCTTCCTATTGGGCCGGTCAATCGCTCCCAATTCCCTACAATAGATTCATAACGGCGCTCACCGGTGCAACGATCACCATCGATGCTCCGGTGTTTACGACGATTGTCCGTTCTCTTTCCCAGAGTTACATCTATAAAACGAATCGAAGCGGTATCCTTACAAACATCGGAATTGAAAACCTTCGCATTGATATTGTGAACCCGTATGGCCAGGCATCAACTGTTGACGGCGATGAGAATCATCATGCACAAGACGCAATCTGGCTTGGGAAAATTGAGGACGCGTGGGTACGCCATTGCACCACACTCCATTTTGTCCAATCCGGATTTAAGACATCGGTCGCAACAAGAGTAACGGTTGATTCTTGTACAGCCATTGATCCAATCAGCATTATTACGGGAGAACGAAGGTATAATTTCAACACCTATACCGCTTCACAGTTAATACTGTTTAGCAACTGCTATGCTCGCTATGCACGACATGCCTGTGTCTCGAATGGTACAAGTTCGGTGTCCGGAATTGTGTTTTACAATTGTACTTCTGAAGGGTCATTCAATTCGAGCGAAGGCCATCGCCTCTGGTCGCAAGGGATGCTCTATGACAACTATGTGGACGTAAATACAAAAGTATCCTTGAGCAGCTATGTCCTGGGACTCTATAATCGGGGGAACTATGGCTCCGGTCATGGATGGGCAGCGGTTCATTCTGTTGCCTGGAATTGTACCACCGGTGTCAGCCGTATCATTCTTCAGAAACCTCCGACGGCACAAAACTATGCGATAGGGTGTGTGGGCGTCGTGACAGGTGCGGGTCCATTCACTGGGGTGCAAGGATATATAGAAGGGACTAGTGTATCCGGATTGACTCCAACCTCCCTTTACAAAGCCCAACTTGCTGAACGGCTTTCCGGTACAACGGGAGTGGAGAGGTCGGGACCACCAACTCCTGAGCGCGTCTCTTTGGAACAGAACTATCCTAATCCCTTCAATCCGGCAACAAATTTTGAATTTCGACTTTCGAATTTCGGATTTGTAACCCTTAGGATTTTTGATGTTCTCGGCAGAGGCGTCGCAACACTCGTGAACGAGATGCGCCCTGCCGGAGTGTACACCATCCCCTGGGATGCGTCTTCGTTCCCCAGCGGCGTGTATTTCTGTCGCTTGCAGACAGAACGGTGGACCGAAACCAAAAAGTTAGTCTTAGCAAAATAGATCAGATCCCCCGATCAAAAGAGTCTTTGTGGGAAAAAGAATGATAGTGGCGGCGGTCACTTTGCTGTGTAGCATTTCGCTCAACGCTCAGCAGCACGCGCCGAACGTGTTTCTCGTCGATGCATCGACGATCGGGGCAGCGCGAGCGTCTCACGGTAAACAAACATCCGAGTTCGAAAGACCATTTGGTGCCTTGATACGCGAGGCGCAAGAAGCCCTCAAGCTGAAGCCAGTTTCTGTTATGCAGAAAACGCAGCTACCCCCCAGCGGCGACAAACACGACTATATGAGCGTTGCACCATATTGGTGGCCTGACTCGACGAAACCAGATGGGTTGCCGTACATTCGTCGGGATGGCGAAGTGAATCCTGACCGGTATCTTGTCGGCGACCGGGATCGTATTGGGACAATGGTTGCCTCGGTTTTCACACTCTCTCTGGCATACGGCATCACAAACGATGAGCGGTATGCAGCTCACGCGACGGAGTTTCTTCGGACGTGGTTTCTCAATCCGGCCACGCGGATGAATCCGAACTTGAACTATGCTCAGGCGGTCCGGGGCCAAAATGAGGGACGCGGCACAGGAATTATTGATGGCTATGGATTGCGTCATGTCGTTGACGCCATCGGCCTGCTTGCCGGCTCACGGTCATGGACCGCCGCTGATCAGGAGGGTATGAAACAATGGTTCAGTTCCTATCTCGATTGGCTGCTGAACAGCAAGAATGGAAAAGACGAGGCAGCTGCAAAGAACAATCACGGCACCACGTACGATGTACAAACCTCTATGATCGCACTCTTTCTCGGAAAAGATGATCTCGCTCGAGAAATCGTGCGGGCAGCCCAAACGAAGCGGATCGCCAGGCAGATTGAACCAGATGGTGCTCAACCGCTCGAACTGGTGCGAACGAAATCATGGAACTACTCCATGCTCAATCTGGAAGCATTGATGCAGCTTGCGTGGATCGGTGATCGATTTGGCGAAAACTTGTGGACATATGGCACTGAAGATGGCCGCTGCATGCGGAAAGCGATTGATTATCTGCTCCCGGCAGCATTTGGAAAAGAGACTTGGAATTCTTTTTCCTCCATTTAGGGGAACTCGTTGATTGGCTGAAAACCTCAAAACACAAGGAATGGTCATGATCGGAGTTCGCGCGCGTTCGATGCTCATCGTGCTGGTCCTACTGCCTGGGATTCCATCCTCCGCCCAGCTTGCCAAGAACTCCCGGTGGACAGGCGGTTTGAGGGAACAATATGTGGTGACTCAAAACATCATTTACAGTTACGTCGATACGATGAGCGATCGCTTGGATCTGTATGTACCGAAGGAATTGAAGAATCCCGCGCCCGTGTTGATGTGGATTCACGGCGGCGGTTGGGGCCGGCTAAGCAAAGATTCCGTTTCAGGGCAGATTATACCATATCTCGAGTTGGGGTGGATTGTCGCAAACGTCAACTACCGGCTGACAGCAGCGGCCCTTGCACCGGCAGCCGTGCAGGATTGTCGCGCTATTCTTCGGTGGATTGCGGCAAATGCCAGACGCCTGAATGCTGATCTTCAACGTATCGTCCTCAGTGGAAGTTCTGCCGGCGGACATCTCGCACTTATCACCGGTATGCTCCCATCCGGCATTGCGTTCGACACGCTCGGCGTCGTCAAAGAGACGCCGCATGTGGCAGCCATCATCAATCACTACGGCATCACTGATGTCAACGACCTTCTCGGGGGCGCAAACAGAAAAGGATATGCCGTGGCGTGGATCGGCGAACAACCGAACAAACATGAAGTCGCAAAGGCCGTCTCGCCATTGACGTACATACGGAAAGACCTTCCTCCGATTTTCTCCGTGCAAGGAAATGCAGACCCAACCGTGCCGTATTCGCACTCCATCCGACTCCATGCAGCTCTCGATAGTGTCGGTGTCCCCAACGAGCTGATGACAATCCTCGGTGGGCAGCACGGCAAGTTCAGCAAGGAAGAAAACGAAAATATCAGGTTGCGGGTCGCGGCGTTTCTGAAAAAGTACAAGATCATGAAGGAACAGGAGTAGAAAAAGCGAAAGGCGGTTGTTCGGGAATTGAAGATTCAGCGTACTGAGAGTCGAATCAGGAGAATTCATGGGGGGCATAATGGCATGGTGATTGCACTGTGTCTCTCTATCCTTCTTCCCGGTGTCCTTCATGCAACCGACTATCGGGTATCGACTCCAGCACAGATCACGGAGGCAATGGCAAGCGTCCGGCCAGGTGACACGCTGACGATGACAAACGGCAACTGGAAGAATGCGTTGATTGTGTTTCAAGCGATTGGGACAAAAGCAGCGCCCATTCTTCTTCGTGCAGAAACGTACGGCGGCGTTATTCTGTCGGGATCTTCCAACCTGAAGATCTGCGGGCGTAATCTGGTCGTCGATGGTCTTCTGTTTCGGGATGGATCAAGTCCTTCCGGTGACGTAATCGAATTCCGGGGGCCGGCCGGCGAGAGCGACTCGTGTCGGCTGACAAATAGCTCGATCATTGAATACAATCCCGCGGATTCCACCAAAGACAACAAATGGGTGTCGTTGTACGGTACATACAATCGTGTGGACCACTGCTACTTGAAAGGGAAGCGGAATTCCGGAACGACACTTGTGGTGTGGCTTTCAGCGAAGCCAAACTATCACCAGATTGATCACAACTACTTCGCAAACCGGCCGGTGTTGTACGGCTGGAATGGGGGAGAGACAATTCGGGTGGGAACAAGCGACTGGTCGATGTACGATTCGTTCACGATCGTCGAGTACAATCTGTTCGAAGAATGCAACGGAGAGATCGAGACCATCTCGAGCAAGTCATGCGGGAACATTTATCGTTACAACACGTTCGTGAGTTGTCAGGGGACACTCACCCTGCGTCATGGCAACCGATGCACGGTCGAGGGTAATTTCTTCTTCGGAAACCGCGCCCCGAATTCCGGCGGCATCCGTATTATCGGTGAAGACCACAAAGTCTTCAACAACTATGTGAGCGGTACAGATGGGTCAAGCCTGAAGTCGGCGTTGACGATCATGAATGGAGTGCCGAACTCGCCGCTCGATCGGTACTTTCAGGTGAAACGCGCAATGGTCGTATTCAACACATTCGTTGACAACTCCCACACCTTGAACCTGGGAGGAGGGAAAGATTCGGAGGTTTCTCTCCCACCCCTCGATTGCGTCATTGCCAACAATATTGTTCAAGGAACAAGCGCCCCATTGATCACTTTGACAGACGTACCTGTGAACATGACCTGGCAGGGAAATATCTTCTATGGCACTTCATTAGGGATGACCCAACCGCAGGGCATTACAGTTGTTAATCCGCAGATCTCCTTGTTTGCCGATGGATTGTGGCGCCCGGCTGCGTCAAGTCCTGCGGTCGATGCCGCTGTAGGGTCGTTTCCGTACGTCACGATCGACATGGATGGCCACGTACGTACCGGTCAATTCGATATAGGTGCAGATGAACTATCGGCCGCCCCGGTCATCCTTCGTCCGTTGACGAAAAGAGATGTCGGCCCCCCTTCACAGATGATATCGAGTGCGGTGGAGGGAAGGAGTGAATCCTCAGTCCCTGAGCAGAATTTCTGGCTGCGTTCGAATTACCCAAATCCCTTCAACCCAACGACGAACTTCGAATTTCGAATTGCCAAGTTCGCATTGGTGAATCTGAGAGTGTTCGACGTTCTCGGCAAAGAGGTTGCCACGATCGTGAACGATGAACGACAGACGGGGATCTACAAGGTCACATGGGACGCTTCGTCGCTTCCAAGTGGCGTCTATTACTATCGGCTTCAGGCTGGAGCATTTGTGGAGACGAAACAAATGGTATTGATTAAATAAGGACATTTGTCCTCCCACTTTTTTGCATCTAGAG